>NZ_LSJW01000307.1:0-65403 GCF_001557335.1 Microbacterium sp. CCH5-D1 | reverse complement strand
GTCATGGTCTGTCCTGTCGACGGGGGTGGGGATCGCACTGGCGGCCCGGATAGCCCCGAGCGTAGCGAGCGGCCCTCGGCGGCACCATCCCCTGTCGTCGGTCCGACCCCGGTGGGCGGGGAGACGCCGCGACTCTTCCGTCGACCCGCCGTGCGGCGTAGCGTGCGGGTATGTGCCGCAACATCATCCCGCTGAACAACCTCGAGCCCGCTGCGACCGCGCAGGAATGCCACGATGCGGCGTTGCAGTTCGTGCGCAAGATCGCCGGGACCACGGCGCCGTCGCGGGCGAACCAGGCCGTCTTCGAGAGCGCGGTCGACGAGATCGCGGCTGTCGTCGACCGTCTCCTGGGTGAGCTCGTCACCACCGCACCTCCGAAGAATCGTGAGGACGAGGCGGCGAAGCGACGGGCGCGCTCGGCCGAGCGGTACGAGGCGATCCGGGTGTTCCAGGAGGAGAAGCGCGCCGCCCGCGCAGGAGCGTAGGCGCATACCGTCGCAATGGCGGCGGCGTATGCCAGAATCGTCATACCCCGCTCGACTTTCCCTGCGGTCCCGGTGTTGAAGGCCCCGAGATCGCGCCGCCGATCCCCATCGGTCAGGGAACCTCCCCAAGGAGAGCCGTACACATGCCTGAGGACTCTCCTCGCGTTCTCGTCGTCGACGACGATCCGGACGTCGCCCTGCTCGTCAAGACCGTGCTCGAGCGACGTGCCGCGTGCATCGTCGACGTCGCCGAGGACGGACAGGTCGCGATCGATCGGGTCGCGGAGGTGCGGCCGGACGTCGTGGTGACCGACATCGAGATGCCGGGACTGAGCGGCCTCGAGCTGCTCGCCGAGCTGCGACGCATCGTTCCGTCGGTGCCTGTCGTGGTGATGACCGCCCACGTCTCCGTGGAGTACGCGGTCTCGGCCCTGCGGGCGCAGGCGGACGAGTTCCTGACCAAACCGCTCGACAACGGCAAGCTCGTGGAAGCCGTCACCCGTCTGGTCGAGGAGGGGCACCGCCGCCGAGCGGAAGCGCGCACACCGGAGCGGGTGCTCGCGATCGGCGCACATCCGGACGACGTCGAGATCGGCGTCGGCGGATTGCTCGCCGCGCACGCCAGGGCTCAGGACGAGATCACGATCCTCACGCTCTCCCGCGGTGCCAGGGGTGGGGACGCCGACAGCAGGCAGAACGAATCCCTCGCAGCGGCGGAGATGCTGGGCGCCCGCCTCTTCCTGAAGGACCTCATCGACACCGAGATCTCCGGAGGGGGATCCACGGTGCGCATCATCGAAGAGGTCGTGCAGGAGATCCAGCCGACGATCGTCTACACGCACTCGCCGCACGACCGGCACCAGGATCACCGTGCCGTGAGCGAGGCGACCGTCGTGGCCACGCGGCGGGTCGGTACCGTCGCGTGTTATCAGAGTCCGTCGGCGACGATCGACTTCCGGCCCACGAGGTTCGTGCGCATCGACCAGTACCTCGACGAGAAGCTGCGGCTCCTCGAACGCTTCGGCTCGCAGACGGCGAGCCGCGACTACCTCGCGCCCGAGTTCGTCACCGCGACAGCGCGGTACTGGTCGAGATTCGGTGGGGGTACGGCCGTCGAACCGCTCGAGGTCGTGCGGGAGACCGCCGAGTTCATCGGCGCCCACGAGCTCACACGACGGGAGAGCTGATGACGAAGCGCGTGCTGGTGACCGGTGCCGGTGGTCCGGCGGGAGTGGCCGTGATCCGGTCGCTGCTCCGCCGCTCGGACCTGACCGTGTTCGCCGCGGACATGGACGGCTGGGCGAGCGGCATCTACCTGGTGCCCCCGGAGCAGCGACGCCTCGTGCCACCGGGACGTGACGACGACTTCGTGCCGGCGATCGCGCGCATGGTGGCGGACGACGGCCTCGATCTGGTGATCTCGACCGTCGACGTCGAGCTCATCGCCCTCGCGGGACGGCGCGATGAGCTGGCACCCGCCGTGCTGGCTGCGCCGTCCGAGGACACGCTGAACACCGCGCTCGACAAGCTCGCCCTCGCGGAACGCTGCGCGTCGACCGGTCGCGTCCCGCGCACCGTCCTCGCCGGGCGTGATGCCGAGGCCGTCGAGTGGGAGTTCCCGGTCTTCGCCAAGCCGCGTCAGGGTGCAGGGAGCCGTGGCGTGCGGCTCGTGCCCGACCGTGCTGCTCTCGAGGCCCTGCCGACGGACGAGGGACTCATCGTCCAGGACTTCCTTCCGGGGGAGGAGTACTCCGTCGACGTCATCGCGGATGCCACCGGGGCCGTCGTGGCCGCGGTACCCCGCACGCGAGCCAGGGTCGACTCCGGCGTCGCCATCGCCGGACGCACGGTCCGCGATGCGGAACTCGAGGAGACGGCGGCATCGATCGCCCGCGCGATCGGACTGGTCGGCGTCGCGAACGTGCAGCTGCGGCGCGATCGCACGGGTCGTGCGGTGCTGCTCGAGGTCAACCCTCGCTTCCCCGGCGCCTTGCCTTTGACGATCGCGGCCGGCGTCGACATCCCGTCGCTCGTGGCCGACCTCTTCCTGGGGCGAGAGCTTCCCGTGCAGATCCCGTTCCGCGAGGTCGCCTCCGTGCGCTTCCTCGAGGATGTGATCGTGGAGATCGACGATGTGCTGGTCTCCGACCATGCGGGGCATCAGGAGGAACTGTGAGCCACGCGCTGCTCCGCGGCGACCACCACGTCCACTCCACCTTCTCGGACGATGCGGTCTCGACACTCGCACAGAACGTCGAGGCTGCGGCCGCAGCGGGACTGACCACGGTGCGCCTCGTCGACCACGTGCGTCAGAGCACGACCTGGGTGCCGGAGTACCTCGCTGCGGTGCGGGTGCTCCGGGTGCCGGACGGGCTCACGGTGCTCACCGGTGTCGAGGCGAAGATCCTCGACGTCGGGGGAACTCTCGACATCCCGACCCTCCCCGACGGCATCGATCGGATCCTCATCGCCGACCACCAGTTCCCGGGGGCGGACGGTCCGCTCGGACCCACCGCGGTGCGGGAGCGGATGGCCGCGGGATGGGCCGCTGACGACGTTCTCGATCAGTTAGTCGAGGCGCTCATCGCCACGATGCGGCGCTACCCGGGGAACCAGCTCGCGCACTGCTTCTCGATCCTGCCGAAGATCGGTCTGTCCGAGGCCGACCTGGGTGCGCAGCGCGCGGATGCCTGGGCACGCACCACCGCCGACACCGACACCCTCGTCGAAGTGAACGAGAAGTGGGGCTGCCCTGGGGTCGATGCGCTGGCCGCGCTGCGCCGCGCCGGCGGCACGGTGGTCGCCTCGACCGACAGCCACGACGCCGCCGAGGTGGGCCGGTACTCGAGGATCCTCCCGCTGCTCGACGCGGTGGCGGTCTCCTGATGGCCGATCTCACCTGGCTGGAGACCGTGCTGGTCATCCTCCTGCTGCTCTGCATCCTCGTCGGCACGCTGCCGGTGGTCAACACCGGCCTGCAGTTCCTCATCCTTCCGCTGCATGCGTTCCGCAACCATTACGGCAAGGCGGCGCCGTACCACCCGAACGTCGCCGTCGTCATCCCCGCCTGGAACGAGGGTGCGGTGATCGGCCCCGCGATCGAACGGCTGCTGCAGCTGGAGTATCCGGCTGAACGCCTCCGGGTCTTCGTCGTCGACGACGCATCGACCGACGACACCCCCGAGGTCGTCGCCGCCACGTCAGCGGCCCACCCCGGCCGCGTCGTGCACCTGCGGCGCGAGAAGGGGGGAGAGGGCAAGGCGCACACGCTCAACCACGGTCTCGACGTGATCCTCGCCGACACGTGGGCCGAGGCCGTGCTCATCATGGATGCGGATGTGATCTTCGCCCGTGATTCGCTGCGCAAGCTCACCCGCCACCTGGCCGACGAGAAGGTCGGTGCCGTGACGGCCTACATCGCCGAGGGCAGCCGCGACCGCAACTACCTCACGCGTTTCATCGCCATCGAGTACGTGATCGGTCAGCTCTCCGCACGTCGGGTGCAGAACGTCGGCGGCGCCATCGCCTGCCTCGCGGGCGGCGCCCAGCTGCACTCCCGCGCGAACCTCGAAGCCATCGGCGGACGCATCCCCACGGGAACCCTCGCCGAGGACACCATGACGACGTTCGAGGGCCAGCTCAAGGGACGCCGGATGGTGTTCGAGCCGCATGCCGTGGTGCTGGCCGAGGAGCCGCGGACGATCGACAGCCTGTGGAAGCAGCGTCTGCGCTGGGCGCGCGGCAACGTGCAGCTCACCTCGATCTACCGAAAGCTGTGGTTCCGCCCGAGCCGGGACCACAACCTGGGCAGTTTCGGCTTCGGGCTCGCCTGGTTCACGATCCTCCTGCTCCCTGCGTTCATGCTGCTCGCGGCGGCCGGCCTGCTCGCGCTCCTCCTGCTGCACAGCGACATCGCCGAGTTCGTGTTCCGCTTCATGTGGATCGCGGCGGCCTGCATCTACATCTACTCGATGCTCTACTCGGTGCAGCTGGATCCCCGCATCGGCAGACAGTCCTGGCGCGAGGCGATCATGTTCCCAGGGCTCGGTGCCCTGATCCTGATGGCCATCGCGATCTTCCCGCAGCTGTTCGAGTCCGCGTTGCTCGCGCTCGGGCTGCCCGTGACGCACGAGGCCCGCATCATGTGGGCGGTGATCTTCTACCTGTGGGGACCGATCTCGATGCTGGGGATCTGGCTCGCCCGGGCGGTGGAGCCGCTCCCTGGCGGACGCTTCTTCGCGGGGCTGCTGCTCTACGTCTGCGGGTACGGCTCACTGCTGTGCGCCATCACCGTGGATTCCTACATCAAGGAGTGGCGTCGCGCCGATGCCTCCTGGATCAAGACCGAGAAGATCGGACGTGTCGACTCATGATCGCAACCCCGTCGAACGATGCCGAGGTGGAGGAGATCGCCGCGGATGCCCGACGTGAGCGACGTCTGATCCCTCAGGCTCTGCTCGCCCTCGCCGTGGTGGTCGTCATCGTCGTGGTGAGAGAGCTGCTGCTCCGATGAGCGGGAGGCCGTTGGCCCTCGTCGTCGAGGACGCGCCCGATCAGGCCGCGCTGCTGCGCCGCTATCTCGACCGCGAGGGGTTCGACGTGTTCGTGGCCCGTGACGCCGAGTCGGCGATCGCCGCGTTCTCCGAGATCGATCCCGTGGTGGCCGTGCTCGACCTGCTGCTGCCCGGTATCTCGGGACAGGAGTGCGCGCGGCTGGTCCGGGCACGTTTCCCCGACTGCTTCCTGGTGATCAGCTCGGTGCTCGATGCCACCGACTATCCGCCGGCGGACGCCGCGCTCCCCAAGCCGATCACGGGTTCCGAGCTGCACGCGATCGTCGAGGGCGTGCGGCGATGAGGGCCACGCCGCTCGATCGCGCGGAGAACCGCTGGTATCAGGTCTTCGACAACCCGAGCCCGCTGCTCAAGCAGGCGCCGACGGTCACCGCGACGGTGATCGCGGCGCTCCTCACCTGGTGGGTTCCCGACCTTCCCATGACGCACGTCGCACCGGCCGTGGCGGGGATCATCCTGGTGCTCGCGGCCACGGCCTTCGCCGCGGTGCTGACGGCCCGCGGGGTGCACGAGGGATGGGCGCTCCTGCTCATCCCCATCGTCGACATCATCGGCCTCGGACTCTTCCGCACGGGTACCGGGGGAGCGACATCGCTCTTCTCATCACTCGTGCTCCTCCCGGTGGTCTGGTTGGCCGCCGCCCCGGGCATCCGCTGGGTGTTCGTGGTCGGCGGGCTCACGTCGATCGCGTTGCTGATGCCGTACGTCACCGCGCCACCCGCGACCTCGGTCGAGTGGCTGCGGGGCGTGGTGGGCCCGCTCGTGTTCTCGGCGGTGGCGGCCGTGATCAACCAGCTCGCGCGGCAGCAGCGGATGCGCGTGGAACAGGCGGAGGAGCTCGTCGCCGAACGAACCAGAGCGCTGTCCGAGAACGTGGCCATGATCGTGCAGCTGCGCGAGAAGGAGCACCAGTACCGGGAGCTGCTGGACTCGTTCGAGAGCCTGTGGTCGTCGATAACGGCGCAGGCCGTGGTGGCCACGGACTGCAGCGGTATCGTGACGGCCTGGAACCCGGGAGCGGTGCGCCTGCTCGGACTTCCCGTCGACGAGGCTCTCGACGACGTGCGCATCGATCGCTTCTTCTCGACCGCCGTGCTCTCGATGCTGGCGGCTGACACGGCGGAGCACTCCGCGCCGTCCGGCGACATGCCCGCCGGCTACGCCGAACTCGACCCGGGGATCAAGGCTCTGTTCGGACAGGCGGACGCCGGTGTCCCCGTCGACGGGGACATCGAGGTCGTGACCGCAGGCGGGACGACGGTTCCCGCACGTGTGACGGTCACTCCCCACAAGGACGGTGCGGGCGCGCAGCAGGGATATCTGTTCGTGCTGACAGACGAGACCAGGGCCGTCGAGGTCGCGAGGATGAAGGACGAGTTCGTCGGGATGATCTCCCATGAGCTCCGGACACCCCTCAGCGCCATCATCGGCTTCCTGGACCTGCTGCAGAACGATCCAGGGCAGCCGCTCACGGAGGACCAGCAGGAGTTCGTCGGCATCATCGAGCGCAACGCGCAGCGTCTGCTCAATCTCGTCGGCGACCTGTTGTTCACCGCCCAGGTCGAGTCCGGGCGATTCCCCCTCGAGCGCGATGAGGCCGATGCGGCCGCGCTGGTGCGATCCGCGGTGGTGTCGGCCGGTCCGCATGCGCAGCGGGAAGGGATCGAACTCGTCGCGGAGGTCGGTCCTGCGGCGATGCCCGTCTTCGTCGATGCCGGAAGAGTGGGGCAGGCCATCGACAACCTGCTCTCCAATGCCATCAAGTTCACCTCTCGCGGCGGGAAGGTCACCGCGCGAGTGCGCGCGGTCGACGGCGGCGTGGAGTTCTCGATCGCCGATACCGGGGTCGGGATACCGGAGGACGAACAGGGGATGCTGTTCACCCGCTTCTTCCGTGCGTCGACCGCGACGCGCAACGCGGTACCCGGCGTGGGTCTCGGTCTCACGATCACCCGTGCCATCGTCCTCGCGCACGGAGGGACGATGGACGTGACGAGCAAGGAGGGTGTCGGCACGGAGTTCCGCTTCTTCCTGCCTGCCGCTCCGCGCACCGAGGTGCTGACGAGTCTGAGTCGCGCCGAGTGAAGCCCCCGCCGTGAGGGGCGGTGGTATCGTCGAAGGATGGATACCACATTCGTTGCACCGATGGGTGATCGTGGTCGCCTCGTGGTCCCTGCCGAACTCCGCGACCGTCAGCATTGGGACCAGGGCGTGCCGCTGCTCATGATCGAGACGTCGGGAGGCGTGATCCTGCTCACCAGGGAGCAGGCCAAGGCCCTCGTCAGGTCGCAGCTGGAGGGGAAGCGCGCTCTCGAGTCGCTGCTCGCGGAGCGCCGGAGGTCCGCGGACTCCGAGGATGCAGCGGCGTGATGGTGGTCGACGCGTCAGCTCTCCTCGCTTTCCTGCAGGGCGAGCCTGGCGCCGATCGCGTCGAGGAGATCCTCGACGACTCCGTGATCGGAGCCGCGAACTGGTCGGAGGTCGCGCAGAAGGTGCGCGCGTCCGGAGCGGACTGGGGCATCGCCTCCGGCTTGTTGCTCAGCTACCGGCTGAAGGTCGAGCCGGTGTCCCAGCGCGACGCGGAAGCCGCCGCGGAATCGTGGAGGCGCGGAAGCGGGCTGTCGCTGGGGGACCGCCTGTGTCTCGCACTTGCGCGACGGCTCGATCTTCCTGTTCTCACGGCGAACCGGGCGTGGGGAGAGTCCGAGCGCATCGAGCAGCTGCGGCGCTGACACCACCGGCGTGGTCTCGGCGTCGTGACGCTGCGTTTCGCGGTGTGAAGCCCGATGACGGGCGGCGGGCGCGGGGAACCGGACGATCGCTACCGTCGGGCCATGACTCTTCTCCAGGACCAGCTCGCCGGTGTCGCGGATGTCACCCCGGCCGAGCGCGCGCAGCGACTCACAGACGCGGGATCGGCGTGGAACGAGCGGATCGCCGCGGACGAAGCGAACGCGCGATTGACGTACCGCGTCAGCGGACGCGGAATCGGCTCGGTCGCGACCGAGATCCGGGCCGGCGCGCACCGCTTCCTCGTCGACGAGCCGGGTGCGCTCGCCGGGGACGACGTCGCGGCCAGTCCGGTCGAGTACGCACTGGGTGCGCTCGTCTCGTGCCAGGTGGTCGTGTACCGGCTCTACGCCCAGGCCCTCGGCCTCACGATCGACGCGATCGAGATCACGGCCGAGGGCGACCTCGACGTGCGCAAGCTCTTCGGCATCGACGAGTCGGGGCGCGCCGGATTCCACGATGTGCGCGTGGCTGTCGACATCACCGGTCCGAACAGCGTGGAGGAGTATGAGAACCTGCGCGCCGTCGTCGATGCGCATTGCCCGGTGCTCGACCTCTTCGCCGCTCCCGTACCGACGTCGAGCGCTCTCGTCTGAGCGGTCCGCAGCGTCTTCGGCCCGGTGTCGTCTGCGACCTGGCCCGTTCCGTCCGTGACCGCTCCTGCTGATATCCTGGTCGGCTCGGCATGTGCGGGGCGGAAGGACGGCCACGCACCGTGGGCTTCATCGATGTATCCAGCGTCTCCCTGACGCTTCCAGACGGCAGACCGCTTCTCGACGAGGCGAGCTTCCGGGTCGGCGCGGGCTCGACGAGCGCTCTGATCGGCCCGAACGGCGCCGGCAAGACGACGATGCTGCGCATCATCCGCGGCGATCAGACGGCTGATGACGGCGTCGTGACGATCGACGGCGGACTCGGCGTCATGGACCAGTTCGTCGGCCACGGCGAAGCGGGCGAGACCGTGCACCAGCTGTTGGTGCGTGTCGCTCCCACACGTATCCGCGTCGCTGCGGAGGCGCTCGAGACCGCGGAGAACGCGCTGATCGAACGCGACGAGCACGATACGCAGATGGCCTATGCATCCGCGATCGCCGAGTACGCGGATGCCGGCGGATACGAGCACGAGACGATCTGGGACCAGTGCACGGTCGCCGCGCTCGGCGTCCCGTTCGAGCGCGCAAGATACCGCGAGCTCACCACGCTCTCCGGCGGCGAGCAGAAGCGCCTGGCGCTCGAGGCCCTGTTGCGCGGACCCGACGAGGTGCTGCTGCTCGACGAGCCGGACAACTATCTCGACGTGCCGACGAAGCGCTGGCTCGAGGATCAGCTGCGCCAGACGCCCAAGACCGTGCTGCTCGTGTCGCACGACCGTGAGCTGCTCGCTCGAGCGGCCGACCGCCTCATCACGCTCGAACCCGGAGGCGCCGGGGCCACGGCCTGGGTGCACGGCGGCGGCTTCGGCACCTACCATCAGGCTCGCACCGACCGGATGGACCGGCTCGACGAGCTGCGCAGACGGTGGGACGAGCAGCACGAGAAGCTGCGGACCCTGGTGGCCAACCTCAAGGTCAAGGCCTCGGCGAACGACGGCTTCGCCTCGCGCTACCAGGCGGCGCAGACACGCCTGCGCAAGTTCGAGGAAGCGGGTCCCCCGGAGGAGCGTCCGCCGGCCCAGGACTTCGACATGCGCCTGCGCGGCGCGCGCACGGGCAAACGGGCGGTGGTCGCGCAGCGCCTGGAGCTGACGGGTCTCATGCGGCCCTTCGACGCGGAGGTCTGGTACGGCGACCGGGTGGCCGTGCTCGGGTCGAACGGGTCGGGCAAGTCGCACTTCCTGCGCCTGCTCGCTCGCGGTGGATCCGACCCCGACGCCACGCTCGGTCACGTCACGTCGACGGGTGAGCAGCTCAGTGCTGTCGAACACACCGGCTCGGCCGTGCTCGGAGCGAGGGTGGTGCCGGGCCTGTTCGCGCAGACGCACGCGCACCCCGAGTTCGTCGGCCGCACGCTGCTAGAGATCCTGCATCGGGGGGACGATCGCCGAGCGGGTATGCCACGCGACGCCGCGAGTTCGGCACTCGACCGCTACGGTCTCGTGCGTCAGGCGCAGCAGAGCTTCGACTCGCTGTCGGGAGGACAGCAGGCGCGGTTCCAGGTGCTCCTTCTGGAGCTCTCCGGGGCGACGCTGCTGCTGCTCGACGAGCCGACCGACAACCTCGACCTGGAATCAGCCGAGGCGCTGGAGCAGGCCCTCGCGCGCTTCGAGGGAACGGTACTGGCGGTCACGCACGACCGCTGGTTCGCCCGTTCGTTCGATCGGTTCCTGGTGTTCGGGTCGGACGGCGAGGTCTACGAGTCCGACGAGCCCGTGTGGGACGAGAAGCGGGTGGCGCGCTCGCGCTGACGTTCGTTCGCGGACACGGGCCGTGCTCCCGTGTCGCTCAGGACAGTCGGGTCGCTCAGGGCAGTCGGAAGGGTGCGGCAGCGCGCGCGGCGGGGTCGATCGCGAGGTCGGCGAGGACCCCGCCGACGCCGGGCGCGAACTTGAAGCCGTGGCCGGAGAACCCGGCGCCCACCACGATCCGGCCGAGGCGATCGAGCACGAAGGCGCCGTCGCCGGTCGAGGTGTACGTGCAGCTGATCGGTTCCGGCCCCGCCGGGTCGAGGCCGGGCATCCACTCCCGCACGTAGTCCGAGAGCGCACGCTGATGCGTCGGCAGGTGCGGGCGGGCATCGGGATCGACCTCGTCGCCGACACGGTGGAACCCGACTTTCACGCCCTCTCCTGGCGTCGGCATGCCGTACACGGTCGCGGGGTAGGTCCCCGGCTGCACGTAGTGGTTGAACGAGGGCCACGGCGCGTCCGTGAGCGGCCGGAAGTGTGCCGGCGTCTCCTCGGTCACGGTGAGGCGCGGCAGGCCGAAGTGCGGAAGCAGAGTCCGCGTCCAGGCTCCCGCCGTCACCACGACGGTCTCGGCACGCAGGTGGACGTCCTCGGCGACGCTGACCCCCACGCCGTCCGAGTCCTCCTCGATGCGCTCGACCGGGCTGCTCCAGCGCACTTCTCCGCCGCCGATGACGACGCGACGCTCCAGCTCCCGCAGTGCCTCGGCGGCGCGCACGACCCCGGCGTCGGACGACCACAGCACGTCGCCGCCGAAGCGCATTCCCGGCCACCGGGCACCCGCCTCGGCGGGCGAGAGGACGGCACTCGGGATGCCGCGGCCCTCCAGGCCCGACCGCACGGCGGCGATGTCGATGTCGCCGTGGGTCACGAGGCCGTGCAGACGAAGGAGAGACTCGCCGCCGACCGACCCGAGGGCGTCCCACCCTTGACGGGCGCGCACGAGCAGGTCGAGGTAGTGCTCCTCGTCGTAGGCGTTGTTGAAGTTGCGGGTCGCACCGTGCGATGCGCCCTCACGGTGACCGCGGGCGAATCTCTCCAGCACGACCGGTCTGAGTCCTCGACGTACGAGGGCCCAGGCCGTCGCCAACCCCATGACCCCGCCGCCCACCACGACCACGTCGACATGCTCGATCCTCATGGTGCCTCCCGGTCTCGCCTCCAGTCTCCCAGCACGGGCGGCTCCGCCTGCCGGGTAGGCTGGAGGGGTGACCATGGAGATCGAGCTCGGCCGAGGAAAGCGTGCACGTCGCGCGTACACGTTCGATGACATCGCGGTGGTGCCCTCGCGGCGCACGCGCAACCCGGAGGACGTGTCGACCGCCTGGACGATCGACGCCTTCGGGTTCGAGATCCCGGTGCTGGGCGCGCCGATGGACTCGGTCGTGAGCCCTCAGACGGCGATCATGCTCGGCCAGCTCGGCGGCCTCGGAGTGCTCGACCTCGAGGGGCTCTGGACACGCTACGAGAACCCCGAGCCGCTGCTGGCGGAGATCGCAGGTCTCGACGACACCAAGGCGACGGTCCGCATGCAGGAGCTCTACTCGGAGCCGATCAAGCCCGAGCTCATCACCCGTCGCCTCGCCGAGGTCCGCGAGGCGGGCGTCACCGTGGCCGGCTCCCTCACGCCGCAGCGCACGCAGGAGTTCTACGACACCGTCGCCGCCGCAGGTGTCGACCTGTTCGTGATCCGGGGGACCACGGTCTCTGCCGAGCACGTGTCGAGCGTTGCCGAGCCCCTGAACCTCAAGAAGTTCATCTACGACCTCGATGTGCCGGTCATCGTGGGAGGAGCTGCGACCTACACGGCAGCCCTCCACCTGATGCGCACGGGGGCTGCGGGCGTGCTCGTCGGCTTCGGCGGGGGAGCGGCCTCGACGACGCGGGCCACCCTCGGCATCCACGCCCCGATGGCGACAGCGGTCTCCGACGTCGCCGCTGCGCGCCGCGACTACCTCGACGAGTCCGGTGGGCGCTACGTGCACGTCATCGCCGACGGTGGCGTCGGCACGTCCGGCGACATCGTCAAGGCTCTCGCGATGGGCGCAGACGCCGTCATGCTCGGCGTCGCGCTCGCTCGTGCGACCGATGCGCCGGGACGCGGGTTCCACTGGGGACCTGAAGCGCATCACCCGAAGCTCCCGCGCGGGCACCGCGTCGAGGTGGGTGGCATCGGCACGCTCGAGGAGATCCTGTACGGACCGGCGCCCGTCGCCGACGGCACCGCCAACCTCATCGGCGCGCTGCGCAAGTCGATGGCGACCACCGGGTACTCCGACCTCAAGGAGTTCCAGCGGGTCGAGGTCGTGCTGGCGCCCTACGAGGCCTGAGGGTCCTGCGCGTCACCGTGACCACTCCTGCACTCTTCCCCCCGACTCTCCGCGAGGTCATGCTCAGGGGACGCTGGATCGGCATGCTCCTGCTCTGCCTCCTGGTGGCCGGGGTGTTCGCCTGGCTCGGTCAGTGGCAGCTGGAACGTGCGATCGAGACCGATCCGCCGGCCCCTGGCGCCACCGAGCAGGTGCAGCAGCTCGAGGATGTGCTCCAGCCGGGGGAGTATCTGCCGGAACCGCTCGTGGGCCAGCGGGTCGAGACCGCGGGCACCTGGGTTCCCGGCGACTTCATCGTCGTGGCGAGCCGTTTCAACGACGATGTCGAGGGGTATTGGGTCACCGGCCAGCTGCGGGTGGCCGACCGGACCTCGATCGCCGTCGCGGTCGGCTGGGCACCGGATCCGGAGTCGGCCGAGGCGGCTGTCGAAGAGCTCGAGGCTGCCGCTGACGGCTCCGAGGTCGAGATCACCGGGCGCATCATCTCGGACGAGGGCCCCAGGGTGCCTCCGCACGCCGACCCGCAGCGACTGGACCGCATGTCACCCGCCGCGCTCCTCAGCCGCTGGCACGACATCGAGGAGCTCGACGTCTACCGTCCGTACCTCGCCTCGACGACCGCGACGGCCGGGCTGGTCGACATCTCGTCCCCCGCGCCCGATGAGCTTTCTCCCGTCAACTGGCTCAACGTGTTCTATGCCGTCGAGTGGGCCATCTTCGCCGGTTTCGCGTTCTACCTCTGGTACCGACTGGCGAAGGATGCCTGGGAGCGCGAGGTCGAGGAGTTCGAAGACCGGGCCGGAGAAGTCGCAGTCGTCTGATCGGACGCGCATCCGCGCGCCCAGCGGTGCGCAATTGCGTGCTCGCGTGCGTCGGTAGTGACCTTCGTCAGGGGTGCTTCCGGCCATCCGGTGAGCGCTCGATGACGAATCGGAAAACTCCGTTGAGGATGTCCGGACCGCTCCGTATGCTCGCACCATGTGAGCACGCTGGGAGTTTCCCCTGTGTGCCGTGACAGCCCTGAGAAGTGTCGAACCCGACCGAGGAGACAGCACCGATGATGTCCGCTCCAGATGACGAGAACCGCGTGGCTCCCGTCTCGCACCGTAGAAGTCGGGGGCGCATCGGCGCTCTCGCCGTGACCTGCGTCGCCGCATTGAGCCTCGGCTCGCTGGCTGCGGTTCCCGCCACAGCCGACACCACGGGCACGGGGGTGGTGATCAACGAGGCCTACCTCTCCGGCGGCAGCGCGGGCGCGGCCTTCAAGAACAAGTTCGTCGAGCTCTACAACCCCACCTCGGCTCCGGTCACGCTCGACGGGATGTCGCTGCAGTACCGGTCCGCCACCGGGTCGGCCGCCTTCAACGGCGTCGCTCCGCTCACCGGTGTGATCCCGGCAGGCGGTTACTACCTGGTGCAGGGCAACAGCAACGGCGCGAACGGTGCGGAGCTTCCGACCCCTGATGCCGTCAGCGCTCTGACCCCGAGCGGCACCAACGGCACGCTCGCGCTCGTCGAGGGTACGGCGGCGGTGAGTCTCACTCCCGGCTCGGTCGTGGGCGTCGACGGCGTCGTCGACCTGCTCGGCTACGGCACGTCCAACACGTTCGAGGGTGCGGCGGCGACCGCACCCGCCGGCAACACCGACGTCAAGTCGCTCAACCGCACCGGCGGTGTCGACACCGACGTCAACAGTGCCGACTTCACGCTCTCCGCCGCCATCACGCCGCAGAACTCGGGCGGCGTCGACCCCGGCCCCGGCCCCGGCACCGATCCGAAGAAGGCGACGATCGCCGAGGTTCAGGGCACCACCGACGTCTCGCCGCTGAACGGCCAGACCGTGCAGGTCGAGGGCGTCGTCACGGCCGACTACCGCACCGGCGGGTACAAGGGCATCGTGATCCAGACACAGGGGTCCGGCGGCACGACCGATGCGACTCCCGGTGCGTCCGACGGTGTGTTCGTCTTCTTGAACGCGCTGACCCCGACCCTCGCGATCGGCGACCTCGTCTCGGTGACGGGTTCGGTGAGCGAGTACTTCGGCCAGACGCAGATCAACCCGGCGGCAGCCGCCGACGTCTCGGTCGTCACCGCCGGCGTCGGAGTTCCCGCCGTCACCCCGCTGCCCGCCACGGTGCAGGGCACCGACCGTGAGCAGTACGAGAACATGTACGTGGCCCCGGAAGGCACCTATCGCCTGGCTTCGAGCCACCAGCTGTTCAACTTCGGAGCGCTCTGGCTCAACGCCGGCGACGCGCTCGCGGTGAAGAGCACCGAGACCACGCGACCCGGTGATCAGGCCGCCGCGATCGCCGCAGCGAACCGCGCGAACCGCATCCTGCTGGATGACGGCTGGTCGATCCAGGTCACCAACAGCGGTCACCCGGGACAGCAGCCGTACTTCACGAAGGACACGGTGGTCCGCAACGGCGACACCGTCGACTTCGGCGACAACGGCTACGTGCTGCAGTGGGGCTTCAACGACTGGCGCCTGCAGCCGGTCGTCCCGATCGACGACTCCTCGTCCGCCGACCTCAAGGTCGGATTCACGGCGACGAACCCGCGCCCCGCACAGGCTCCGGAGGTCGGCGGCGACGTGCAGGTCGCGTCGTTCAACGTCTACAACTACTTCACGACGCTGAAGAGCGAGAACTCCAGCGCCCGCGGGGCCGCGAACGCGGCGCAGTTCGCGATCCAGAAGTCCAAGATCGTCGCGGCGATCAACGGACTGGACGCGGACATCGTGTCGCTGATGGAGATCGAGAACTCGGTGAAGCTGGGCAAGCCGATCGACACGGCCCTGAAGGATCTGGTCGCCGGACTCAACGCCGACGCCGGGAGTGACGTGTGGGGCTACGTGCCCACGCCCGCGGCCCTGAACGATGCGGCGACGACCGACTTCATCACCAACGCGATCATCTACAAGAAGGACGCCGTCAAGCGGGTCGGCGACAGCGTCACCGTCACCGATGAGTCCGTGTGGGGCAACGCCCGCGAACCGATCGCTCAGGCGTTCGACATCGACGGACGCGTGGTCACGGTGGTGGCGAACCACCTGAAGTCGAAGTCGCCGCCCGAGGGGGCAGGTGCGGAGCCGGCCGACGGTCAGGGCTTCTTCAACGCCGACCGGGTGAAGCAGGCGAACGCGATCCTCGCCTTCACCGCACAGCTGGAAGAGACGACAGGCAGCGGCGACATGCTGCTGATCGGCGACTTCAACGCCTACGGCAAGGAAGACCCGATCGACGTGTTCACCTCGAACGGGTGGAGCGACCTCGTCGCCGACAAGGCATCTGGTCAGTACACGTATTCGTTCGACGGCGAGCTCGGATCGCTCGACCACGTGATCGCGTCTCCGTCGCTCGTCTCGTCGATCACCGGCGCCGGCGTGTGGGGCATCAACTCGCCCGAGTGGAGCGACCGTGGCTATGCCTTCGGCGCGACCGAGCAGGGCACGCCCTACCGTTCCAGCGACCACGACCCGATCATCGTCGGCGTCTCCTCGGAGATCCCTCCGGTGAGCATCGACGTCGTCACGGTGAACGACTTCCACGGTCGCATCGAGGCCGACGGTGCCGCAGCGGGTGCAGCGGTGCTGGCCGGTGCGGTCAAGCAGTTCCGTGAGGCGAATCCGAACACGATCTTCGCCGGTGCCGGCGACCTGATCGGCGCCTCGACGTTCACCTCGTTCATCAACGACGACAACCCCACGATCGACGCGCTCAACGCGGCCGGCCTCGACGTCAGCGCGGCGGGCAACCACGAGTTCGATCAGGGCTGGGCCGACCTCCGCGACCGCGTGCAGGACCGCGCGGACTGGGAGTACATCTCCTCGAACGTGTTCGTCACCGAGACCGGCGAGCCCGCGCTCGCACCGGCATGGGTGAAGGAGCTCGACGGGGTGCGGGTCGGTTTCGTCGGAGCGGTCACCGAAGACCTCGATTCGCTCGTCTCGCCCGAGGGCATCAAGGACCTCGAGGTGCGCAGCATCGTCGACTCCGTGAACGCGGTGGCCGACGACCTGCGCGACGGTGACGAGTCCAACGGCGAGGCGGATGTCGTCATCCTGCTCGTGCACGAGGGTGCATCCAGCACCGCCGTCTCCAGCATCACCCCGGACTCGCCGCTCGGCGAGATCGTCTACGGGGTCGACGGCGACGTGGACGCGATCGTCTCGGCGCACACCCACCTCGCCTACAACCACGTGATCGACGGCCGCCCGGTGGTCTCCGCGGGGCAGTACGGCGAGAACCTGGGCCTGATGAACATCAAGGTCGACCCGAAGACGAAGGACTTGATCTCGATCACCAACGAGATCAAGCCCCTCACCGCTGCGGGCAAGCCGCTGTACCCAGCCGTGCCCGAGGTGCAGGCGATCGTCGACCAGGCGAAGGCCGAGGCCGATGTGCTGGGTGCGATCAAGGTCGGAGACATCACCGCCGACTTCAACCGCGCACGTCAGACGAACGGGTCGGAGAACCGCGGTGGCGAGTCCACCATCGGCAACTTCGTCGCCGACGTGCAGAAGTGGTCCACGGGCGCCGATGTGGCGATCATGAACCCGGGTGGCATCCGTGCCAACCTCACGTACGCCTCGGCGGGCGCGAACGATCCGGCGGGCAACGTCACCTACCGCGAGGCGGCGACGGTCCAGCCGTTCGCCAACACGCTGGTGACGCTGACGCTCACGGGTGCGCAGCTGAAGGGTGTTCTCGAGGAGCAGTGGCAGCCGGCCGGTTCGGCTCGTCCGTTCCTGAAGCTCGGCGTCTCGAAGGGGCTGGTCTACACCTACGACCCCGCCGCGGCGCAGGGTTCGCGGATCACCTCGATCACGCTCAACGGTGCGGCGCTCGACCCGGCTGCGAACTACACGGTCGCAGCCAACTCGTTCCTCGCGGCGGGTGGAGACAACTTCTTCACCTTCAAGGAGGGCACGGGTAAGCGCGACACCGGCAAGGTCGACCTGCAGTCCATGGTCGACTGGTTCGACGCGAACAAGACCGCGAGCCCCGACTACGCCCAGCGCGCGGTCGGCGTGGCGGTCAGCCCGGCGGATGCCGACGGCTACAGCGCCGGCGACCAGGTGACCGTGTCGCTCTCCTCGCTGGCGTTCAGCGCCGGTGAGCCGGCTCCGGGCGAGGTGACGCTGTCGCTCGGTGGCACGCAGCTCGCAGCCGGTGCGGTCGACCCCGCGGTCGTCGACACCACCGACGAGGGTGGGCGCGCCAGCCTGACCTTCACGGTCCCGTCCGGTGTCTTCGGTGAGCAGGTGCTCACGGTGGCCGTCGCCGGTACCGGAACCACGGTGCAGGTGCCGTTCACGATCGCGGGCGAAGAGGCGTTCGCCGGCACGATCGCCCTCGGCTCGTCCAAGGTGACCGCGGGCAAGAACCTCAAGGTCACCGGCGCCGGCTACGTGCCCGGCGAGACCGTGAGCATCGAACTGCGTCCGAAGAAGGGCAAGCCGGTGCAGGTCGGCACCGTCCAGGTCGGCGCAGACGGCACCTTCAGCACGTCGGTCACCGTGCCGAAGAGCGCTCCGTCCGGCAAGTACACCGTCGCCGCATCGCAGGCGGACGGGGACGCGGCGACCGCGACGGTCACCGTCAACCGGGCAGGCGGGATCATCGGTGCGATCCTCGACTGGCTCTGGGAGCTGCTGACCCGGTGGTTCTGACCGGATGACACAGGCGAAGGCCGTCGGGAGTGATCCCGGCGGCCTTCGTCGTCTCCTCGCCCGATTGTGTGTTCCAGACCACAGGCCGAGAAGTGTGTTCAAACGCACTAAGCCAAGTGTTACTTTTACGACACATAGGCGATAGTGTTTTTAAACACACAGCATGGAGGTGTCATGGAGAGTCAACCATTCCACTCAGCGCGACAGCTCGGGGCCGTTCTGAGAAGCGCGCGTCTGCGTCGAGGCTGGAGTCAGACGGAGCTTGCTGAGCGGGCGGACGTCGATAGGCCTTGGTTGGTGAAGCTGGAGACTGGGCGCCTCGACAACCCGACGCTTCGCCGGGTTCTGCATGTGGTGGAGTCTCTCGGACTGCAGCTGAACGTCCAGGAGCACGCAAAAGGCGATTCCTCGTTCGATCTCAGTGCCTTGTGGAGCGAGGAGGAGGGCGGGAGATGAACGCCGCATCCTCTGCGCAGGGCGATCTGGTCGCGTTCGTCGATGGTCAGCGCACCGGCCTGTTCACTCAGAATGCGCATGGCGCGATCAGCTTCGCGTATGACGACGATCTGTCGCCCGTGGCGACGCCACTCTCGATCTCGATGCCACTCGTGGCCGGTGCGGAGTACGGCAACCGGGTGGCACGACCGTTCCTGCAGGGGTTGCTGAGCGACAACCCCGCAACTCTGGAGGCCATCGCTGCTGCGCATCACACGAGTCCCAGGAACCCGATGGGTCTCCTCCGCCATGTCGGACGTGATACGGCCGGTGCGCTCCAGCTGTTGCCTCCGGGCGAAGCGTCCGACGACGCTGCGGCGCGCACGGGTGACGTGCATTACATCGACGACCTCGGCGAACTCGTCGCCTCCGTGGTCGATTCCGCAGGGAATTGGTCCGAGAGGTACGACGAGTTCCGTTGGAGCCTCGCCGGTGCGCAGCCGAAGCTTGCGCTGTACCGTTCAGACGACGGCCAATGGGGTGTTCCGCGGGATTCGACGCCGACCACCCACATCCTGAAGCCCGCAGCGCGTGGTGGCCGTCACGACGTCAACGAGTTTCTGACCATGAGAGCTGGGCGTCGTCTGGGGTTGCGGGTCGCCGACCACGGGCTCATGGTCACGGACCGCGGCGACTTCGTCTTCGTCGCGAAGCGCTATGACCGTGTCCAAGCCGGTGATCGGCTCCACCGGCTCCATCAGGAGGATTTCGCGCAGGCACTCAGCGTCGACCCCGCGCTCAAGTACCAATCCGACGGTGGCCCCGGGCTGGAGAAGTTCGCTCGGGTGGTGCGGGCGTTCGCCCCGTCCGAGCAGCGGCGCGCGGCGAACGAGCTGTTCGAAGCGCTCGTCTTCACCTGCGCCGCGGCGAACACCGATGCACATGCCAAGAATTACTCCGTCATCCATTCGGGGACGCAGATGAGGTTGGCGCCTCTCTACGACCTCGGAAGCAACGCGCTCTACCGAGGGGATCAGCCGATGCCCTCTGCGGTGTCCATCGGAGGCGAGCGCGTGATGGCACGCATTGGGATGACGCACTGGTTGAAAGCGGCCAAAACGCTCGGAGTCGAGGCGCAGGCGGCACGGGATGCCGTCGAGCGAATCCGCGGCGGGGTCTCCGCCGCCTTCGTGGCCGCGCGCGCCGACCTCCTAGCGGACGACGACGGACTGGACTACGCCGATCGGCTCGTAGAGGCCGTCGAGGAGCGCGCTCGCCATCACGGGTGGTGAACGCGTCGCCTAGGCGCTCACCGCGACGGGAGCCCAGACGAAGCCGTCGGGATCGACGGCCGCACCGAGCACGCCGTTGACGGTGATCCGATGCGAGCCCGAGCCGTCCGCCGGAACGCCCGCATCCTTGGCGAGTGACGCGTGCCGGTACAGGCCGAGGCCGATCGAGCCGGATCCGGTGTCGAACTGCACGTAGCTGCGACCGAAGCTCTTGTCGACCGGGATGCCGCGATCTGCGTAGAAGGCCTTCGAGGCCACCACGTCCTTCGCGCCGAGCAGCAGCACGATCTCGTCCACCGTGCGACTCGGGTGAGCGGTGTCCTTCTTCGCCGAGGTGGCGACCTTCCAGATGGCACCATCGGGTGCCTGAATCGTGCCGCCGACGCCCCAGAGCGACTTCGATACGGGCTTGATCACGGTGGCCCCCGCGGCGACGGCCGCATCGACGAGCGCGTGCACGTTCGCGGGCTGCGAGACGACGAGCGACAGCGTGTAGCCGCGGAAGCCGGAGGAGGGGGCATCCGCGGCGCGGAACCGCAGGCGGTCGCCCAGGTCGAACGCCTCCGCGTAGAAGGAGCGGGCGGCGTCCACATCCGGGACGTCGAGGGTGAGGGAATCGATGGTCGTGTTCATGTCGAAGACGCTACGACCGTGACCTTCCGGCCGCTTCTCGATTCCTGACCGATGCATCGCCCTCTCCCGGACGCCGCTGCCGGATTCGTCACGATTTCCCGGCGGCTAGACTGGACGCATGCCCGAACCGAAAGTCGCCAGCTTTCCGGCGATCCGCGGTGCGCTGAAGTTCTACCAGATCGCGTCGATCATCACAGGTGTCATGCTGCTCCTGCTGTTGACCGAGATGGTGCTGAAGTACACGCCGATCCACCTCGAGCTCTTCATGGGCGGCTCCGGAGGTCCGCTCTGGTTCGCCGGCGTGCTCGCCGGTCCCGACTGCCAGTGGTGGTCGCTGTTCGCCCCCATGACGAACTCCTGCGAGATGACGTCTCTGGGTGACGGCTTCAACCTGTCGCTGTTCATCCTCGTGGCGCACGGCTGGTTCTATGTCGTGTACCTCTTCGCGTGCTTCCGCATGTGGAGCCTGATGCGCTGGCGCTTCCCGCGCTTCATCCTCCTCGCGCTCGGCGGCGTCGTGCCGCTGCTGTCGTTCTTCATGGAGGCGGTCGTCGCCCGTGAAGTCAAGACCTATCTCGCCACCAGGGAGGCCGCCGAGGCCTCCGCCCCCGCCCCGGAAGGTGTCCGTTGACCGAACAGTCCGAGACCCAGCAGCGTCCTGCGCTCGTCGTCGACTTCGGCGCGCAGTACGCGCAGCTGATCGCCCGTCGCGTCCGTGAGGCGGGTGTGTACAGCGAGATCGTGCCGCACACCGCCACGGCAGAGGAGATCGCCGCGAAGAACCCGGTCGCGATCATCCTCTCCGGCGGACCGTCGTCGGTGTACGAGGAGGGTGCCCCCAAGCTCGACCCCGCGGTCTTCGATCTCGGTGTCCCGACTCTCGGCATCTGCTACGGCTTCCAGTACATGGCCCAGACACTGGGCGGCGAGGTCGCGAACACCGGTCTGCGCGAGTACGGCGCGACGGACGCCGTCATCACGGGCGACGGCGGCACGCTGCTCGGCGGCCAGCCGGTGCAGCAGAACGTCTGGATGAGCCACGGCGACCAGGTGGCCAAGGCCCCCGACGGCTTCGAGGTGCTCGCGACGACGGAAGCGACCAAGGTCGCCGCATTCGCGAACCCCGAGCGCGGTTTCTACGGTGTGCAGTGGCACCCCGAGGTCAAGCACTCCGACCATGGCCAGCGTGTGCTGGAGAACTTCCTCCACAAGGGTGCCGGACTCGCCTCGGACTGGAACAGCGGCAACGTGATCGCCGAGCAGATCGAGCGCATCCGGGAGCAGGTGGGTGACGCCCGCGTCATCTCCGCGCTCTCCGGTGGCGTCGATTCCGCGGTCTCGACCGCTCTCGTGCACAAGGCCATCGGCGACCAGCTCACGGCCGTCTTCGTCGACCACGGGCTTCTCCGCAAGGGCGAGCGCGAGCAGGTCGAGAAGGACTACGTCGAATCCACCGGTGTGCGCCTCATCACGGTCGATGCCGCCGACACGTTCCTCGGTCACCTCCAGGGTGTGACCGACCCCGAGGAGAAGCGCAAGATCATCGGCCGCGAGTTCATCCGCGCGTTCGAGAAGGTGCAGCTCGACCTGGTGGCCGAGGCCAAGGCCTCGGGCGGTGCTCCGGTGAAGTTCCTCGTGCAGGGCACGCTCTACCCCGACGTCGTCGAGTCGGGCGGCGGTGCGGGCACCGCGAACATCAAGTCGCACCACAACGTGGGCGGTCTCCCGGACGACCTCGACTTCGAGCTCATCGAGCCGCTGCGCGCCCTGTTCAAGGACGAGGTGCGTGCGATCGGCCGCGAGCTGGGCATCCCCGAGGCGATCGTCGGACGCCAGCCGTTTCCGGGGCCCGGCCTCGGCATCAGGATCATCGGTGAGGTCACCGCTGACCGTCTCGAGATTCTGCGTGAGGCCGACGCCATCGCCCGCGAGGAGCTGACCAAGGCCGGCCTCGACCAGGAGATCTGGCAGTGCCCGGTCGTGCTCCTGGCCGACGTGCGCTCGGTGGGCGTGCAGGGTGACGGTCGCACCTACGGTCACCCGATCGTGCTGCGCCCGGTGTCGAGTGAAGACGCCATGACGGCCGACTGGACGCGCCTGCCGTACGACGTGCTGTCGAAGATCTCCAACCGCATCACGAACGGCGTCCGCGACGTCAACCGCGTCGTTCTCGACGTCACGTCGAAGCCGCCGGGGACGATCGAGTGGGAGTAGGGAGCACGATGCTCCCCGACGCGGCGCCGGCACTTCCCGACGCCGAGTATCTGGTGCTGTCCAGTCGGCTCATCCCCGGCATGGACGGCGGATACACGATCGCGACGCTGGCCCGTGCCCGCCAGCTCGCGAGCGCCGGTGTGGCCGACGGATCGGGCCCGCAGCTGCTCACGTTCGACCCGGGAACCTCGGCCGACCATGCCGCGCACCGGCACACGTTCGTGGAGCAGGGTGCGCTCGTCGACTCCTCGCGGATGCGCAACCTGTTCGACGAGGCCACGGCTTCCGGCGGGGGAGCGGCCGATTGGCTGCGGACAGCCGCCGATCCCGCGGTGAGCGCCGATCCCGATGTGGAGTACCGGGTGCTCACGGATGCCGAGGGGCGACCGTTCGCGGCGCTGCCGGTGATCCCGGGCAACCCGGACTGGCATCTGAGCGAGGAGCCCGTGCTCGTCTACGACGCCGCGGGCCAGGTGACGGGAGCGCTGCACGGCTTCCGCGGCCTCTATCGAGCCTGGCTCGACCACGTGACCGCGGCCTTCGGCGACCGTCGGATCATCGTGATCTGCGAGTCCAGGCAGCTCGGCGAGCTCATCGCGGACTGGTCCGACCCGCGCGTGCGCATCCTGCACACGATCCACACCATGCACGTGGAGGCGCCGTACACGCCTGATGCCCCGATGAACACGCTCTGGACACGGTGGTTCCGGCTGGCCGACCGGTTCGACGCCGTGATCTGGCCGACCGCCACGCAGCGCGATGACGTCGTGTCGCGCTTCGGTGCATCGGCACGGCACGTCCTGGTGCCGAACCCCATCGCTCCGGTCGACCGTAGCGACGACCTGCGCGAGGAGGGCCTCGTGGTCGTGCTGGGGCGCCTCGCCGCCGGAAAACGCGTCGATCAGGCGATCCGCGCCTTCCTCGCGGCCGACGTACCTGGCACCCGCATGGAGATCTGGGGCGGCGGCCCGGAGGAGGAACGGCTGCGCGCGTTGATCGCGGAGCTCGATGCGGGAGGTCGTGTGCTCCTCGCCGGCTACACGGATTCACCGGGAACCGTTCTCGATCGAGCCGCGATGATCGTCACCGCGACCGCCTTCGAGGGACAGCCGCTGTCGATCGTCGAGGCGCTCCTGCACGGTGCCCCGGTGGTGTCCTACGACGCCCGGTACGGTATCCGCGATGTCCTGGAACAGGGCGGCGGCGTTCTGGTCCCGAGCGGTGACGTCGAGGCGCTGGGACAGGCGATCCGCGCACTGCTCACAGACCCCGATCGACTTGCGGCTCTGAGCGCCGAAGCCCCGTCGGTCGCGGCCGCGTGGAGCCCGCAGCGCTCGCTCGACGCCCTCACGGCAGTGATCGCCGAAGCCGCCGCGCGCCCGTCCCGTCGCGCCTGACTTCCCGAGACCAGAGCTTCTCCGTCGCTCGGACAGAATTTCTCGGAGAGAATTCCGGAACGATGTCGATCCGCGGCGTTCCCGTTCGACGTCCTAGATGAGAGGGTCGAGAGACGGCCCATCGAACAAGGAGAACACCATGAAGTTCATGCTCATCATGCGCGCGACCGACGAGGCTGTGGAGGCGTACAAGGAGATGCCCTTCGACCAGGTCATCGAGGCCATGGGCAAGTACAACGAATCCATGATCAAGGCCGGTGTGCTCGTGGCCGGTGAGGGACTGACCGACGCAGCCGAGGGCTTCGTCGTCGACTTCAGCGCCGAGAAGCCGCTGATCACCGACGGCCCCTACGGCGAGACCAAAGAGCTCTTCAACGGCTTCTGGATCATCGAGGTCCCCACGCGCGAAGAGGCAGCGGAGTGGGCGAGCCGTGCTCCTCTCGGACGAGGGTCGTACCTCGAGGTGCGTCGCGTGACCGGCGTCGAGGACTTCCCCGCCGACAATGAGTGGATCCAGAAGGAAGCGGGCTGGCGCGAGGACGCAGAGCAGCGCGCGCAGCAGTGACGGACGAGCAGCGATGACGCCTCCCGTGCACAGCGAGACGGCGCGCTCGGCACCCGATCCCGGGTCGGCGGAGCGCGCCGTCGCCGCGGTGTGGCGCATCGAGTCGGCGCGTATCGTCGGCGCGCTCACCCGGATGGTGGGTGACTTCGGGCTCGCGGAGGACCTGGCCCAGGAAGCGTTGATCGATGCGTTGCAGCAGTGGCCGGTCGAGGGTGTTCCGCGTAACGCCGGGGCGTGGCTGACGGCGGTCGCGAAGCGCAAGGCCATCGACCGGTGGCGCCGCCAGGAACGACTCGACGACAGGGTGGCCCTGCTCGCGCATGACCTGGAGCGGGAACAGGCGGAGGGCGGCGACCTGCTGTGGGATCCGGATGCCGTGGATGACGACGTGCTGCGACTGATCTTCATCTCCTGCCACCCGGTGCTCGCCAAGGAGGCTCAGGTCGCTCTGACGCTCCGTGTCGTCGGCGGGCTGTCGAGTGAGGAGATCGCCCGTGCGTTCCTGGTGCCGACGGCGACCGTGCAGCAGCGCATCGTCCGCGCGAAGAAGACGCTCGCCGCCGCGAACGCTCCGTTCGAAGTGCCGCCCCGAGAGGAGCGGGCTCAGCGCATCGGTGCGATCCTCGGGGTGCTGTATCTGATCTTCAACGAGGCGCACGCCGCGAGCAGCGGGCCTGAATGGATGCGTCCTGAGCTGAGCGACGAGGCCATCCGCCTCGGCCGGGTGCTCGCCGCTCTCATGCCGCAGGAACCCGAGGCGCACGGTCTGTTGTCCCTGATGGAGCTCACGGCGGCCCGGTTCGCCGCGCGGGTGGACAGACATGGAGACCCCGTGCTGCTGGCCGATCAGGATCGCAGGCGCTGGGACCGGGGTCGTATCGCGCGGGGTCGGGCTTCTCTCGCCACCGCCGATGCGCTCGGCCGCGGCCGGGGGACGTATTGCCTGCAGGCGGCGATCGCGGAGTGTCATGCCGTGGCGGCGTCGGTCGACGAGACGGACTGGGATCGGATCGTCCTGCTGTACGAGGCGCTGGGCCGCATCTCCCCGTCACCGGTGGTGGAGCTCAATCGAGCGGCGGCCGTCGCGATGGCCACCGGCCCTGCGTCCGCGCTGCGCATCATCGACGAGCTGGCGAGTTCCGGGGCGCTGCGCGGCTACCATCTGCTGCCGGCCACTCGGGGAGAGCTGCTGCGTCGACTCGGTCGCGAGGAGGAGGCCCGCAGCGAGTTCGCCACCGCGGCGGCGCTCGCCGGCAACGATCGGGAGCGCGCACTGCTGGAGCGCAAGGCGCAGGGCGCACAGAAATGACTCGCCCCCTTCGGTAGCGTGATGCTGCCGAAGGGGGCGGGCGTCTGGATCCGGGGGATCGTCAGTCGTTGACCTTCTGGCCACGGCCGGCGATCAGGCCGTAGAGCAGCAGGACGATGATCGAGCCGCCGATGGCGAGGAGCCACGTGCCCAGGTCCCAGAACTCGGTCAGCGGACGGTTGAGGATCAGGCTGCCGAGCCAGCCGCCGAGAAGCGCACCCACGACGCCGAGAAGCAGCGTGATGAACCAGCCGCCGCCCTGCTTGCCGGGAAGGATCAGCTTGGCGATGGCACCGGCGATGAGGCCGAGAAGAAGAAAGCCGAGAAAACTCATGGTCAGCTCCTGTGATCGGGAGCCCCGGGGTGCCGGGGCTTCTTGTCCACAAGCCTGCCGAAATCCGGATCCGAGTGCCAACCCCTTGCGCGCACACCCCCGGATATGCCAAGAGGCCCGACTCCCTCGTGGGAGACGGGCCTCTGCGACTGTGGCGACGCGGTCGCGTCAGTTGTTGCCGCGGGCGATCGCGATGATGCGCAGGATCTCGACGTAGAGCCACACGACAGTGACCATGATGCCGAAGGCGCCGAGCCAGCCGTACTTGCGGGGAGCGCCGTTGCGGACGCCCTGCTGGATCTGATCGAAGTCGAGCACCAGCGAGTACGCGGCCATGATCACGACGAGGACGCCGATGATGAGGCCGAGCGGGATGCCGAAGATCTCCTGGCTGAACAGACCGAACGCGTTGGTGTTCACGCCCGTCCACATGAGGACGAGGTTCAGAAGCGAGAAGACCAGGTAGCCGATCATCGCGATCATGAAGATCTTGGTGGCCTTCTTCGAGGCGCGGATCTTGCCGCTCGCGAAGAGCGCGAGGGTCACACCGACGACCGAGATCGTCGCGAGCGTCGCCTGGAACACGATGCCGGGCCACTGCACCTCGAAGAACGCCGAGATGCCGCCGATGAAGAGCCCCTCGAAAGCCGCGTAGGCGAAGATGAGCGCCGGGCGCACCTTCTTGCGCGACGTGAAGGTGATGACCATGGCGAGCACGAAGCCGCCGAGCGCTCCGATGGCCCACGGCAGTACGTTGACGGCAGCGGGGTTGTACGGGTTGTAGCGGGGGACGTCGAGTCCGCCGAGCGTCAGCACCCAGCCGATCGCGGCGGTGACGAGCAGGATGCCGAACAGGCCGGCGGTCTTCCAGACGGTGTCCTCGACCGACATGCGGTCGGTCTCGATGGCGCCGGCAGGCGGTGCCGCGTACATGCCCTCGAGCTGTGCGTTGGCCGCAGCGTCCATCGCCCCGTGCTGGAGCGAGGCGCTCTGCGCGCCCTGGGCAGCCTGAGGTCCGCCCGGGTACGTCGCGACGTTGCGCGGGTCCTGCTGCTGGAAAGCAGGGTTGTTGAAAGCGAAGTTGCTCATTGGTGGGCCTCACTCCAAAGGGGGGTAGTAGGTCTCTTTCCTCCACGATACTCGGCAGGGGGCGCCGCCGGGGTGTTCTACGCTGAGAGCGTGCCCAGGAATTCGCCCCTCGTCATCGGGCACCGCGGTGCGCCCGGCTACCGTCCGGAGCACAGCCGCTCCTCCTACGAGCTCGCCCTCGCCATGGGGGTGGATGCGGTCGAACCCGACGTCGTGGCGACGAAGGACGGTGTGCTCATCGTGCGTCACGAGAACGAGATCTCGGGCACGACCGATGTGGCGGACCATCCGGAGTTCGCCGACCGCAAGACGACCAAGCGCGTCGACGGAAACGCGCTGACCGGCTGGTTCACCGAGGACTTCACCTGGGCGGAGCTGTCCACCCTGCGTATCCGGGAGCGTCTGCCGGAGGTGCGGGCCTCGAGTGCGAGTTTCGACGGCGCTCAGCAGATCCTGCGACTGCGCGACGTGCTCGACATCGTGCGTGAGGGTTCGGTGGAGCACGGACGCGAGATCGGCGTGGTGCTCGAGGTCAAGCACGCCACGTACTTCGCGAGCATCGGCCTCGAGCTCGCCCCGCTCATCGACCTCGAGCTGCGCGACGCCGGATGGGCCGAGGGCGAGCTGCCCCTGGTGATCGAGTGCTTCGAATCGACCGTGCTCGGGCAGCTGCGAGAGCGCGGGATCTCGGCCTCGTACATCTATCTGATCGAGGCGTCGGGGCGTCCCTACGACCTGCTGGTGGCGGAGGGCAAGCGTGCTCTCACCTACAAGGAGACGGTCGCGCCGAAGGGGCTCGACGCTCTGGTCGGCCGGGTCGACGGCATCAGCGTGAGCAAGAAGATGCTGCTCGACCGCGGCAACACGATCGTCGCGGATGCGCACGCGCGCGGACTTCAGGTCTTCACGTGGACATGCCGACCGGAGAACGCCTTCCTCGCCGCGGAGTTCCGAGGACCGGGCGGCCGCGGGGAGTTCGGCGACTACGAGGCGGAGTGGGGCGTCCTCGCCCGTCAGGGCATCGACGGGGTGTTCGTGGACCACCCGGATCTGGGCGTCGCCTTCTTCCGCGGCTGAGCCGTCCCCGACCGCGTCAGAGCGGGCCGAGCACGCTCTTCACGTCGTCGTCGAGCGTCAGCGTGCGCAGCGGTTCGAGGATCTCCCGTTCCTCGAACCGGAAGTGCGATTCCATGATCGCCGCGATCCCGTCGAGGTGCGCGCCGATCGTCGCCGAGTCATCTCCGCGCTCGGCCGCACTGCGCAGCGAGGCGAGCAGGTGGGCGAGCATCGAGTGATCCTGCATGAGCTTGTCGATGACTCCGCCGAGCTCGGGATGCTCGGCGCGCAGGGAGGGGAAGAGCTGCCGGTCCTCGGCGCCGTGGTGACCGTCGAGGGCGGCGCAGAAGCCGATGCAGTAGAGCACGAGCTCCGACGTCGCATCCGGCACGTCCGCACCCCGGCCGAGCGCGTCGCGCGTGGCAGCGAGGGCGGCACGCAGGCGGGAATGCGCCGACCGGAGTTCCTGATCCCAGGCGATCAGGCGGGCGGCATCCATCGCGCCAGTGTAAATCGGTTCAGTGCAGGAGGCATCCCGTTCAGAGTGTGCGGTCGAAGGCACCGCGCCGCGTGGAGACGATCTCCTTGCCCAGCGGCATGAGGGAGACGGGGACCATCTTGAAGTCGGCGATGCCCATCGGGATGCCGATGATCGTGATGCACAGCAGGATGCCCGAGACGATGTGGCCGATCGCGAGCCACCAGCCGGCGAGGATCACCCAGAGCACGTTGCCGAGGAACGATCCGACCCCGGCGGTCGGCTTGCTGATGACCTCTCGTCCGAAGGGCCAGATCGCGTAGGCGGCGATGCGGAACGAGGCGATCGCCCACGGGATCGTGATGATCGGGATGCACAGCAGGATGCCCGCCAGGACGTACCCGAGGAACAGGGCCCATCCGGCCAGGATGACCCAGATGATGTTGAGGATCGTGCGCATGAGCCGATTGTGTCACCACCGCCCCGCCGGGACTGAGCATCCGCCCGGAGGTCCCGGCCGAGACCGTGTGCGGATGCCAGACTGACCGCATGACCGGAATCGTTGTGCAAGACGTCAGCAGAGCATTCGGGACGGTGCAGGCGGTGAAGGGGGCCACTCTTCGTGCGGAGCCGGGGCGCGTGACCGGCCTCGTTGGTCCGAACGGTGCGGGCAAGACGACGCTGCTCCTGATGCTCGCCTCCCTGCTCGCTCCCGACGCGGGGACGATCAGCATCGGCGGTGTCGACCCGTCGGTCGACCCGCTCGCCGCGCGACGTCTGCTCGGCTGGATGCCGGACGCGCTCGGCGCCTGGCCGTCGCTCACAGCTCGCGAGACCATCGTCACGACCTCCCGTCTGTACGGGATCGAGAAGCCCGATGCCGAGGTCCGCGCCCAGCAGCTGCTCGCCCTCGTCGGTCTGGCCGACCTCGCTGACTCCCCGGCCAAGGTGCTCTCCCGTGGCCAGAAGCAGAAGCTCGGACTCGCGCGTGCCCTCGTGCACGATCCGCAGGTCCTTCTCCTCGATGAGCCGGCCTCCGGCCTCGACCCCGAAGCGCGGGTGCAGTTGCGCGTGCTGCTGCGCGGCCTCGCCGCCGAGGGGCGCACCGTGCTGATCTCCAGCCACATCCTCTCCGAGCTGGACGAGGTCGTCGACGACGCGGTGTTCCTCGTCGCCGGCTCCGTCGTCGACGCTGCGCCGGCACAGCGCGTGATGCGGGCCTGGCGGGTGCGTCTCGCCGGCGCGACGGAGGAGCGGACGAAGGCCGACGCATGGCAGGTGGCATCGACCCTCGGCATTGCGCCCGAATCGCTCGGACAGGATCGCGGTGCCGTGCTTGTCCGGCTGGAAGGGGAGGGGGCTGCGGCGCAGGCACTGCGGCACCTCGTCGAGGCGGGACTCCCGGTCGTCGAGTTCGCGCCGGCGCAGAGCCAGCTCGAGCACACCTTCCTGAACCTGCAACAGGCGTCACCGCCCCCAGCACCCACCGGAACGGAGGCGGGCGCATGAGCCTCGCGAACATCGGCATCATCGCCCGACTGGAACTGACCCAGCGGCTGCGCAGCGTCGGGTGGTACGTGCTGCTCGGCGTCTTCGCTCTGGTACTGCTCGGCGTCACGGCTCTGTCTTTCGCCGTGTACTCGTGGGGCGACGCGATCGGCGCCGGCGTGTACTCGATCGTGGTCAACGTCGTCCTGCTGCTGGTCGTGCTCGTCTCGCCGACGCTCAGCGGCAACGCGATCAACGGCGATCGGGATGCCGCCACCCTCGCCGCGGTGCAGGTGACCGCCGCATCGACCGGTGACATCATGCTGGGCAAGCTCGTCGCTGCGGTCGCCACCGGCGGTGCCTTCCTGGTCGTGGCGGTTCCGTTCCTCGGGCTATCCCTGCTCGGCGGAGGCACCAACCCCGTCGTGCTGCTCGTCTCCCTGCTCGTGCTCGCGGCCGAGATCATCATCGTCGCCGCGATCGGCGTGGGCCTGAGCGGTCTCATCGCGCGCCCGCTGTTCTCGGTGGCGACGACGTATCTCGTGGTCGCCGCCCTCGTGTTCGGAACGCTGATCGCGTTCGGACTCGGCGGCATGGCCGTGCGCGGCGAGGCCACCGTCTACTCCCGCCCGTACGACGCGAACGGCAACCCCGAATGCGATCGCTGGGAGGTGAACAGCATGCAGGAGGTGCCGCGATTCGATCTGGTCTGGTGGACCCTGTCGGCGAACCCCTTCGTCGTGCTCGCCGATGCCACCCCGACCGAGTATGCGACCGGTGGCTACCCCGTCGATCTGTTCGGTCAGATCAAGTACGGCCTGCGCAGCGCCCAGCAGTCGCCGCTCGAACAGCGCTGGGACGCCTGTGACCCCGATGGCGGATACCGCACACCGCAAGAGGTCATCGAATCGACGGTGCCGAGCTGGTTCGTCGGACTCGGAGTGCAGGTCGTCATCGCCGGCTCGCTGTTCGCGGGGGCATGGGCGCGCACCCGCACCCCAGCCCGGCGTCTGCCCCCTGGCACGCGAATCGCCTGACGGGAATCGCCACCTCCTGTTCACCTGGTGTGCACCCGAGGGATCCTCGGCGGCCATCCGGGGTCGCTGGTCTGGGCTGGTACCCGACTGAGTCCCGTCCGGACCGTCCTCGCGTCCCGCGGAGGCTGCCGGCCCAGCCACCCAGGAGTCCTCCATGCCCCGCATGCATCGTGCAGCGGCGGTCACGGCGGTGTGCGCGTTGAGCGCCGCCGCCCTGCTCGCCACTCCCGCCGTCGCGATCGGCGCCGATCCCGGCATCCGTCCGACCGAAGCGATCTCGGCTGCTCCGAGCCTCGTGCTGAACGAGATCGTCTACGACGACGCGGCGACCGGCCTCGCCGATCAGGTCGAGATCTACAACGCCGGCGCTGAGACGATCGACCTCACCGGCTGGACGATCGCCGATGAGAAGCGCGACAGCTTCGGCAAGGCGCCGGATGGCGTATCTCTCGCACCGGGGGAGTTCCTGGTGCTCGTGAAAGACGTCGACTTCGCCTTCGGGCTCGGCAAGGGCGATGAGGTTGTGCTGTTCGATCCGAGCGGCGCCGAAGCGGACTCCTATGCGTACGAGAACACCGCGCCGTTGTCGGTGTGGGCACGCTGTCCCGACGGGACGGGGCCGTGGGCACCTGCGACGACGGTCACGCCGGGCGCGCCGAACGACTGCGCGGTCGCTCCCGTCGCCGGCTCCATCGTCGTCAACGAGGTCGACTCGCAGCCGGCCGACTGGGTGGAGTTCTTCAACCCCGGCACCGCAGCGCTCGATATCTCGGGCTACGAGATCCGCGACAACTCCGACGATCACCGCTGGCAGTTCCTTCCGGGAACGCAGATCGGAGCAGGACAGTTCCTCGTGGTCGAGGAGGGGACGATCGGCCTCTCCGGAGGCGTCGAGGCCGCGTTCCGCGAGCCGATCGGCATCGGCAGCGCGGACCGAATCCGCCTCTTCGACGTCGCGGGCACGATGATCGACGACACTCTGCCCTGGCAGGGCCATGCGGCGATCGACGGCGACTTCGCCGCGGCGACCCTGGCCCGCTGCCCCGACGGCGTCGGGTCGTTCGTGCTCGCGCACCCGACTCCCGGTGCGACGAACTCGTGCGTCATGCCCGACGTCGTGATCAACGAGATCGAGTCGAACGGCGACACCACCGACTGGGTCGAGGTCGTCAACACCGGGGCCACAGCGGTCGACCTCTCCGGCTGGACCGTGATGGACAGCGACCCGACGGGGCACGCCGCCGAGACCACGCCGCTTCCGACCGGGATGATCTTGCAGCCGGGCGGCTACTTCGTCTTCGACCAGCCGGAGAACTTCATCTTCGGCCTCGGCAACGGCGACACCGTGACGATCCGCGACGCGAACGGCAACACGGTCGATGAACACGTCTACACCGCGCACGCGGCCGGCGTCCTCGCCCGCTGTGCCGATGGCGTCGGGGACTTCGTCGACATCGCGGTCTCGACCAAGGGGCTGCGCAACGCGTGCGGCAACCCGGTGCGCATCAACGAGGTCGAGTCCGACGGCGGCTCGCCCGACGATTGGGTGGAGCTCGTGAACCCGACGGACGCCGCGCTCGATGTGTCGGGCCTCGTGGTGAAGGACGACGATGACGCGCACGCCTACGCGATCGCGGACGGCACCACGATCGGAGCGGGGGAGTACCTCGTGATCGAGCGGGCTCAGCTCGGCTTCGGACTCGGCGCGGGCGATGCGGTGCGGGTGTTCGACGGCGATCTGCTCGTGGACTCGACCTCGTGGGGCGATGGCCACGCCGCGACCACCTGGGGCCGCTGCCCCGACACCACCGGCGCCTTCGCCGTCACCGCTGCTTCCACGAAGGGCGTCGCGAACGTCTGTGCCGGCGAGGTCGCCGTGGGAACGTGGCCAGGCTCCGCCGAGGTGCGCGTGGTGGACAGCATCCCGACGTTCCTCGAGGACAGCTCTGGTCTCGACGTGCAGGAGACGGCCGACGGGGCGTTCCTCTGGGCGGTCGACAACGGCGAGGGGCGCATCTGGAAGCTCGAAGCACACGCCGACGGCTCGATCACGAAGGTCGACGGCTGGGACGCGGGCAAGCGGGTGCGCTTCCAGAAGGATGCAGCGAACCCGGGAGCCGCAAGTCCAGACACCGAAGGCATCTCGGTCGACGGAGACGGCTTCGTCTACGTCGCATCCGAGCGAGACAACAGCGCCAAGGGCGTGAACCAGAACGTGGTGCTGAAGGTCGACCCCGACGCCTCGCCCGGCGACCTCGTCGCCCAGCAGGAGTGGGACCTGACCTCGCTGCTGCCTGCGGTCGGGGCGAACCTCGGCATGGAGGCCGTGCAGTGGGTTCCGGACTCCGCGCTCGCCGGAAAGCTCTTCGACGACCGGAAGAGCGCAGCATACGACCCGAAGGACTACGAGGGACACGGGGGCGGGCTGTTCCTCGTCGCGGTCGAGGACAACGGTCATGTGTACGCCTTCGCGCTCGGCTCCGACGGCTCGGCGACGCTGGTCTCGGAGATCGCTCCCGGCCTCGCCGGAGTGATGGCGCTCGACTACGACAGCGTGCGCGACAGCCTCTGGGCGGTGTGCGACGACGGGTGTCAGGGGCGCTCGGCCGAGATCACCCTGAACGGCACCGCACAGCCGGGCATCGCGCACTACGCCCGCCCGGCTGGAATGCCCGACATCAACAACGAGGGCTTCGCCACGGCGCCGGCCTCGCTTTCGGTCGACGGGCAGCGGCCGGTCTGGTGGTTCGCCGACGGTTTCGCCTCGGAGGCGCTGCGCACCGGGACGCTCCCCGGTGGTGGCGGCGCTCCTGGAGGAGAGATCCCGCCGCTTCCCGGCACGGAGCTCGTCGACGGCAACCGCGGTGGTCTGACCGTCGATCCCGCGGTCGCGACGCGAGGCCAGACGGTCACGATCACCGTCGACGCGAAGGGCGCTGGCACGGACGTCGCGGTATGGATGTACTCCGATCCGACGCGTATCGCGACGGGCGCGCTCGCGGAGGGCGGCACCATCGCGGTGAGGATCCCGGCGGATGCACCGCTCGGGGCACATCGGATCGCGGTGTTCGATGCGAGCGGTGCTCTCCTCGGCTGGGCCGACATCCGGATCTCTGCGGAAGCGGAAGCGGAAGCGGGAGCGGGAGCAGGGGCCGGTGCAGGAGCCGGCGCAGGTGGGCTCGCGGCCACCGGATCCGAGCTTCCCCTCGCGGCTGCAGTCCTGGCGCTGCTGCTGCTCACCGCCGGCGCGGCGACGATGGGACGTCGGCGGCGCGGGGCCTGAGTCGTGAGCGGGGGTGCGATCTGCTCGTGCCCCCGCGCACCCGCGCCATCTTCCTCCAGGGGGTGCGCGCACGACGCCCGACCCACTAGACAGGGTGTGAGCGCGGGGAACCGCATGAGAGGACGTCGATGAGCATCGCATTCCTGCTGACCACGCTGGTGATCGTCGCGACGCCCGGCACCGGCGCCGTCTACTCCATCGCCGAGGGCATCTCCCGTGGGCGCAGAGCGGGCATCATCGCCGCATTCGGCTGCACGCTCGGCGTCATCCCCCACATGATCGCGGCGATCACCGGGCTGGCCGCGATCCTGAACGCCTCCGCCGTGGCATTCGAGACGATCAAGTGGATCGGTATCGCCTATCTGCTCTTCCTCGCCTGGCAGACGCTGCGCGACAAGTCGCTGATCCAGGCCGAAGAGGATCCTGCTCCGCGCTCGTCGTGGCGCGTGATCGGCACGGCCGTGCTCATCAACGTGCTCAACCCGAAGCTCACGATCTTCTTCTTCGCCTTCCTCCCTCAGTTCGTGCCGTCGCAGGCGCCGGACGCCGCCTGGCAGATGGCAGGACTCAGCCTCGTGTTCATGGCTCTCACCTTCGTGGTCTTCGCGCTGTACGGCATCTTCGCCGCCACGATGCGCACCCAGGTGCTGGGGCGGCCGAGGGTCGTGACCTGGCTGCGCCGCTCCTTCGCCGCGACCTACGTGCTCCTGGCCGGACGCCTTGCGCTGGAGACCCGGTAGCGTCCCCTGCACGCGCAGTCGCTGCACGCCTCCGGGGAGGCGAGGTTCCGTGCCGTGGTGTCGGTGCCGACGCCTAGACTCGTAGGGCCATGACCGAAGCTCCTCTCATCGTCCCCTCCACAGCTGGTCCTCGCTCGTCGGGAACCCCGGGGCAGGACGATCTCCTCGCCGGCCTCAACCCTCAGCAGCTCGAGGCCGTCACCTATCGCGGCCCGGCGCTGCTGATCGTCGCCGGCGCCGGATCGGGCAAGACCAGCGTGCTCACCCGCCGCATCGCCTCGCTGCTGCGCAGCCGGGAGGCGTGGCCGAGCCAGATCCTCGCGATCACCTTCACGAACAAGGCCGCCGGCGAGATGCGCGAGCGTGTCGAAGGGCTCATCGGCGACGCTGCGCGCGGCATGTGGATCTCGACCTTCCACTCCGCATGCGTGCGCATCCTGCGTCGCGAGGCTCAGCAGTTCGGATTCACCAAGAACTTCACCATCTACGACTCCGGCGACTCGCGCGCGCTCATCAAGCGACTCGTGAAGGAGCACGAGGCCGATGCCTACGGGCTCACCCCCGCCGCGGTGCAGGGTCGCATCTCCAAGCTGAAGAACGAGCTGTCCGATGCCGAGGGCTATGCGCGTCAGGCCAACATGTCGGATCCCGCCGAGCGCGTATTCGTCGAGGTGTTCGCCGACTACCAGCGGCAGCTGCAGAAGGCCAACGCCTTCGACTTCGATGATCTGATCGGCCAGACCGTCTACCTGTTCCGCGCCTTCCCCCAGGTGGCGGACACCTATCGCCGTCGGTTCCGGCACATCCTGGTCGACGAGTACCAGGACACCAACCACGCCCAGTACGCGCTCATCCACGAGCTCACCCGGCCGGTGTCGGGCGCGGGTGCGGCATCGGAGCCATATGCCTCGAACGGCATGATGATCTTCGAGCCCGACCCCGAGCCAACACCGGGCGCCGGTGAGGCCGGGGCGTCGCTCACGGTCGTCGGTGACTCGGACCAGTCGATCTACGCCTTCCGTGGTGCCGACATCCGCAACATCAGCGAGTTCGAACGCGACTTCCCCGGAGCGAAGGTGGTGCTGCTCGAGCAGAACTACCGTTCCACCCAGAACATCCTGTCCGCCGCGAACGCCGTGATCGGCAACAACTTCGACCGCAAGGACAAGAAGCTCTGGAGCGACAAGGGCGACGGTGACGCCATCATCGGCTTCACCGGGTACTCCCAGCACGACGAGGCGCAGTTCGTCGCCGACGAGGTCGAGGCACTCCACCGCAAGGGGATGCCGTACTCGGAGATGGCCGTCTTCTATCGCACGAACTCGCAGTCCCGCGCGCTGGAGGAGATCTTCATCCGCTCCGCTGTGCCGTACAAGATCATGGGCGGCACGAAGTTCTACGAGCGCGCCGAGATCAAGGACGCGCTCGCCTATCTCGTCGCTGTCGCCAACCCCGCCGACGAGATGTCCGTCCGCCGCATCCTCAACAAGCCGCGGCGCGGCATCGGCGATGTCACGGAGACGGCGATCGCCCGCTTCGCAGAGGAACACGGGATCTCGTTCCGAGACGCCCTGTCGCTTCCTGGCCAGCTCGGCGTCGGCCCGAAGATCCAGGCCGCGATCGCGCAGCTCGACGCGGTGCTCGCCGAAGCGACGGCGATCATGCTGCCGGCGACGGGCGAAGTGCCGCCACCCACCTCGGTTGCCGATGGGCTCAGCCTGCTGCTGTCGAAGAGCGGCTACCTCGACGCGCTGCGAGCCAGCCGCGACCCGCAGGACGAGGCACGCGTCGAGAACCTCGACGAATTCGTCGCCGTCACGCGCGACTTCGCCCGGAACAACCCCGAGGGCACCATCACCGACTTCCTGACCGAGGTCGCCCTGGTGTCCGACGCCGACGATCTCGACGACGAATCCGGCTCCGTATCGCTCATGACGATGCACACCGCCAAGGGCCTGGAGTACGACGCGGTGTTCGTCACCGGCGTTGAGGAAGACCTCATCCCGCACCGCATCTCGGCGGGAGAGCCCGGAGGGCCGCAGGAGGAGCGTCGACTGTTCTACGTGGGGATCACCCGCGCCCGCAAGCGCCTGCACCTGTCCTTGGCGATGACCCGCGCGCAGTTCGGCGAGGTCACGGTCGCGATGCCCAGCCGCTTCCTGCAGGAGATCCCCGCGAACCTGATCGACTGGCGGCAGTCTCCGGGCGACGTCAACTCGCGCGGCGGGATGCAGTCGCGTGCGCTGAACGCCCGTCGTCAGGGCGGTTTCGGCGGATCGGGCTCCGGAGATCGCTTCGCGGTGAAGTCGTTGCCGGGGCGAGACTCCTTGAAGCCGCTGTCGACCGCCATGGACAAGTTCCCCAACAGAGTCACGGCCAAGATGCGCGACAACGGCGACCTCGAACTCGCCGCGGGCGACCGCATCCGTCACGTCGACTTCGGTGAAGGACGGGTGGACGCGGTGACCGGCGAGGGCGCGAAGCGCATCGCTCACGTGCGGTTCGACTCGGCGGGACAGAAGAAGCTCCTCATCAAGGTCGCGCCGATCGAGAAGATCTGACCCCGTCCCGGTGCGCCCGCGTCGGCGGAGCATCGGGAGGGAGCGCCGTGCGGATTGCCGGTTAGGCTGGCTCATATGGCCCTCTTCTCCCGCCGCAAGAAGTCCGGTGACGATGCCGTCGCCCCCACCGCCGAGGCCGTCGAGCCCTGCACAGCGCAGGGGGATGACCATCCCGCCGAGAGTGCGCTCTCCGAAGGCACGGCGTCAGAGAGCGCGACGTCCGACAGCGTGACGTCGAACAGCGTGACGTCGGACAGCACCGTCGACGAGCAGCCCACTGCGGCGCCGTCGATCGGGATCTCGGTGCAGGCGTTCCGAGGCGTCGGTGCGGAAGCGGGTCCTGAGGTCGAGCTGCCGTCCTCCGACGCGCCGTCGAACCCGCAGACGCCGCCCGCAGCTCCGGCCGCGCCGCAGACCCCGCCGCGTCCTGCCACCCGGCCCGAGGCGCCCGAGGAGCGGCGCCTGCCCCTCGCGTCCGTGCTGCCGCCGGAGCAGACCGAGACGGTCCCCGGCATGAAGGACAACGTCCTGCTGCGTGAAGCGCTCACCGAGATCGAAGCCGGCGCGACCAACGATCAGCTGCTCGGGGTCATGCGTCAGGCGCTCCAGGGGCACCTGTACATCCGCGTGAACGGCGACGCGCGTGCACAGATCAGCGAGGGCAAGGCCCTTTCGGTCGCGGTCGTCCGAGACAGCGAGGACCGCCAGTACATGCTGGCGTTCAGCTCGGCGGGCGCCGTGCGTGATTCCGTGCAGCTCGAGGCCGACCCCTCGTCGACCTCGGCGGTCGCTCAGCCGGTCACCTCGGTGCTGCAGCAGGTCGTGTCCGGTGACTTCGCCGGCCTCATCGTCGACAACGCCTCGGCTCCGCACCGCGTGGTCTTCCCGACCGAGCTCCTGCAGAAGACTCTCGAGCAGGCCGACGTCGACATGACGGTGAAGAGCATCCTCGCAGCCCCTCGCGAGCAGGACTCGGCCGTCAAGGTCGGGGAGGCACTCGCGACCACGCGGATGTGGGTCGCCGTCAACGACGGTTCCGGCGGCGGCCCCGTCGGCATCGCCGAAGCCCAGACGACGGACGGACGCCGATTCCTGCAGCTCTTCTCGCACCCGCTCGAGGTCATCGCCCTCGGCCGCGGCGACCGACCGCTCCCGTTCGCACCCGAGCAGCTCGCGAAGGTGCTCACCAGTCACGCCGACATCGCCGGGGTGATCGTCGACTCGGCCGGTCCCTCCATCGTCGTCGAACGGGATGCGCTCACGCCGGTCCTGGTCCTCGCCGTCGACCTCGGCGACTGACCCAGATCTGCTGACCTGATCCGGCCCCCGCGCGCTGCGGAGCGAGCGGGGTTCCGTCCGTCCTGGCTGCACCCTAGGGTCGGAACATGGCCTCAGAACGCGTGACCCTGACCGTCGCCGACCTCGACGGAGAGCGCGAGGTCGCGCTCTCCAGCCCGAATCGCGTGGTGTGGCCCGACCTCGGCATCACCAAGGCGGAACTGGCCGAGTACGTGCAGCTGGTCGCCGGCCCTTTCCTGGCCGCCAACGGCAACCGCCCGGTGTCGCTGGAACGGTTCCGTGACGGTATCGGCCCCTCCGGAGGGGCCAGAGCGGAGGGCTTCTTCTCGAAGAACCCGCCCAAGGGGACGCCGGATTTCGTCGATGCCGTGACGGTCACCTACAACAGCGGGCGTCGACACCCGCAGATCGTCCTGAACCGCGCCAGCGCGATCGTCTGGGCGGTCCAGATGAACACGATCGTGTTCCACCCGTGGGCATCGCTCGCCACCGACCCCGACGATCCCGTCGAACTGCGCATCGACCTCGACCCGCAGCCGGGCACCGACTTCGCAGACGCCGTGACAGCCGCCCACACGCTGCGCGAGGTGCTCCGCGAGGCCGGACTCGAGGCCTTCGCCAAGACGAGCGGCAACCGCGGGCTGCACGTGTTCGCGCCGATCGAACCGACTCACGAGTTCCTGGATGTGCGTCACGCGGTGATCGCCGCCGGACGCGAGCTCGAGCGGCGGATGCCCGAGCAGGTCACGACGAACTGGTGGAAGGAGGAGCGGGGCGAGCGCATCTTCGTCGACTTCAACCAGGCCAACCGCGACCGCACGATGGCGGGCGCCTACAGCCCGCGTGCCCTGCCGGGAGCGACCGTCTCGACACCGGTGGCGTGGGAGGAACTCGACGGCCTCGACCCGACGGCGTTCACCGTCCGGAGCATTCCGAAGCGCCTCGATGACATCGGCGATCCGTGGGCATCGCTGCAGGACAGCCCAGGACGCATCGACACGCTGCTGGAGTGGTGGGAGCGCGACAAGGAGAACGGGCTGGGCGAGCTGCCCTTCCCGCCGGAGTTCCCGAAGATGCCCGGCGAGCCCCCGCGGGTGCAGCCGAGCAAGAAGGTCGCGGCGAACTGGGACGAAGACGGCACCCCGGCCGAGAAGGGCTGACCCCGCCGTCGAGTCTGGGATCTCAGCGCACGACGGTTTCAGCTAGCGCTTTTCAGCTCAGGACGTCTGCGAGGTCGTAGCCCGCGACGGTCTCCAGCTGCTCGTAGGTGCACGAGCGGGCATCGCGATCGGGCCGCCAGCGCTCGAACTGCACGGTGTGACGGAAGCGAGCGCCTTCGAGCTGGTCGTATCGCACCTCGAGCACGCGCTCAGGACGCAACCGCACGAACGAGACATCCTTCGATCCGCTGAACCGCGATCGCTCGCCCTCCGCGGTCACGGCTTCGCCCGCCTCATCGCGCTCGACCAGCGAGGCGAGCTCCTCGACGAGTTCTTGCCGACGGGCATCGCTCCACGCCGCCACACCGCCGACCTGGCGAAGAGTCCCGTCCTCGTCGTACAGCCCGACCAGGAGGGAGCCGACGCCCGAGCCGGACTTGTGGACGCGGTAGCCGAGCGCGACCACGTCGGCCGTGCGGGCGTGCTTGATCTTGAAGAGCGTGCGCTTGCCGGGTGCGTAGGGCTGATCGAGCGGTTTCGCCACGACGCCGTCGAGTCCGGCTCCCTCGAACTCGGCCAGCCAGCGCACCGCGGCGTCGCGATCGCGGGTCCCGCGGGTGAGGTGCAGCGGGTGCTCGACGGTCTCCAGGAGCGTCTCGAGGCGCGCTCTTCTGGTCTCGAACGACTGGGTGAGCAGATCGTCCTCGCCGGCGGCGAGCAGATCGAAGGCGATGAACATCGCCGGTGTCTCGACGGCGAGCTTCGCCACGCGCGAGGCAGCGGGATGGATGCGCTGGCTCAGCGCCTCCCAGTCCAGTCGCTGCGATCCGTGCGGACCGGTGGCGACGACGATCTCCCCGTCGAGCAGACACGGTTCAGGCAGCAGCTGGGGGATCGCATCGACCAGTTCGGGGAAGTAGCGGGTCAGCGGTTTGGCGCCCCGCGAGCCGATCTCCACCGTCTCGCCGTCCCACGCGATGAGTCCGCGGAAGCCGTCCCACTTCGGTTCGTACAGCAGCCCACCCGGAGTCTTCGCGGGGTCGGGCACCGCGGGCACCGCTTTGGCGAGCATCGGCGCGGGGATGTCGTAGCGCATGCTCCCATCCTGGCTGCGCGTGATCGGCGAGGGAAGAGGGGCGGTCAGCCGAACAGATCGGAGAGCGCCGCGGGTTCTCCCGCATCCCGCAGCGCGGTGCGAGCGGCGTGCCAACCGGCCATCCCGTTCACGGACGGACCGGGGGGCGTCGAGGCGGAGGCCAGATACACGCCGTGCATCGGGGTGCGCCACGGGGCGGGGGAGAGCACCGGGCGACGCAGCGCCTGACGGATGTCGAACACTCCGCCGGAGATGTCGCCGCCGATCTCGGTCGGGTTGATCGCCTCCCGCGACGACGCCGGCACCGCGTGGTGTGCCAGGATCAGGTCGCGGAAACCCGGGGCGTAGCGCTCCACCTGCGCGGTGATGAGCTCTGTGGGGTCGAGGTCGGAGCCCGGAGGGACGTGGATGTAGGCCCAGAAAACGGCCTTCCCGGCGGGAGCACGGGAGTCGTCGAGGACAGAGGGCTGCACGGCGAGCACGTAGGGGCGATCGCTCACGTGGCCTGCGGCGACGGCGTTCTCACTCGCCCAGACCTCCGCGCGGGTGCCCCCCAGGTGCACGGTGGGTGCGCCGGCGACGTCGGGGTTCGTCCACGGAACCGGGCCGTCGAGGGCGAAGTCGACCTTCGCGGCACCCGGGCCGTAGCGATAGGAACGGACGGAGCGGGCGTAGCCTGCGGGGACGTCGGGGTGCGTGAGTGCGAGTCGCGGCGAGGTGTTGAGCAGCAGCAGGTCGCCGCGCTGCGGGTCGCCCCAGTCCAGCGTCGCGAGATCGGAGGCGGGGGTGCTCACCTCGATGGTGCCGCCGTGGTGTTCGAGGTCGGCGACCATGGCGTCGGCGATGCGCTGCGCACCACCGCGCGGATAGGGCCAGCCTCCCGCGTGACCGAGTGCGGCGAGCAGCAGCCCTGCGGCAGCGCCCGCCAGCGACGGCTGCGGGGAGTTCGCGTGCGCCACCACCCCCGACATCAGTGCGGCGGCCTCCTCCGTGCGGAATGCCGCGGCGGCCAGGGGCGTGCCCTGATCCAGCATCCGCAGGGCGTAGCGCACGGCGGTCACCGGATCGCGCGGGATCCGGAGCAGCTGATTGCCCGTGAAGTCGACGACCCCCTCGATGTGCCGGCCCAGAGGCCGCAGTCGGGACAGCCAGGCTCCGCCGTCGACGCCGAGCTGTGCCGCGGTGCGATCGATATCGCGCCATGCCACCGCCGCACGTCCGTCGTCGAGGGGATGCGCGTAGGACGCCTCCGGCCGGATCCACTCGATCCGCCGATCGAGACCGAACGCCTGGAAGAACGGAGAGGAGAGGGCAGCGGGGTGCACGGCGGAGCATACGTCGTGTTGGAAGCCGGGGAGCGTGGATTCGCGGGTACGGACCCCGCCGCCGATCGTGTCCGCGCCTTCGAGGACGCGCACCGTGTAGCCGGCACGAGCGAGCGACACCGCCGCCGCGAGGCCGTTCGGGCCGGATCCGATGATCGTCGCCTGAGCCATGACGTCAGTTTGGCACGTATACGAGGAGAAAACGGTCGGCCGCACCCCTCGCGGCGTGGGATCCTGGAAGGGATGAAAGAAGTACAGGGCCCGACCCCCGCAGGCACCTCCCGTCCATACCGTTCGCTCCCGGAGGCGCTGCGCGCGCACCGCATCGACCCGTCGAACCACGCGTTCATCACGGCGATCGTCGAGGCCATCGGGATCAGTTCGTTCATCGACCGCGGTCGATACATCGAGGCGATCCGTCGTGGCGAGGGAGCGTCCCTCCACATCGGCCGCACCTACACGAACGGCTTCGCGGAAGACGAGCGACTCATCGTCGGTTCCGCACCGTTGCGACTGCAGCCCAGCGAGGGGCGCCCGCCGTACTTCTACGTCAGTCACCCGAGCGAGTTCATCCCGCTGACTCCGCAGCGTGCGGCGAAGCGTGCGACGACTCCTCGCGTCTCCGCCCCCCGCGCGGAGAAGGCACCGAAGCCCGTCGAGGAGCGCGACTACGGCGTCTGCGACGTGTGCTTCATGGTGAAGACGCCGTCCGGCGGCTGCGGCTGCGACTGAGCGTGAGCGTCGCGCTCGGATCCGAGGCGGATCGACCGGTGATCCGGCTCGCCGACCTGTCCGGAGCCGATGCGCACGAGGTCGGCGCTGCGGTGCGGGCATATCTGCTGCAGACCGAGCGTGAGAAGAGGCAGCAGGAAGGCGGCAGCGCGCCCGATCCCTCCGGAGCACTTCCCGAGCGCTACCGCCGCGAGATCGATGACCCCTCAGCGGCCTACGCGGGTCACCGCGTGCGTGTGGCCCAGCTCGGCGATCGCGTCGTCGGGGTCGTCGTGCTCTCCGTGAGCGACGACGTGGCCGAGATCAAGCGCTTGTGGGCGGTGCCGGAGGTGCGTGGCCGAGGCGTCGGGTCCGCACTGCTCGACGCCGCGCTCCACGACGCGCGCGACGTCGGCGCCGCGCGGGTGCGCCTGTCGGTCTGGGACTGGCGGGCCGGGCCGGTGCGCCTCTATGAATCGCGAGGCTTCGAACGCGTCCCGTCCTGGGACGAGCGTGCGCGCCTCGTGTGCATGGAGCTGTCTCACACCGCGGGCTGAGACTGTCGGTATCGGCCGGGGGTCATCCCGACGAGCGGCGTGAACTGCTCGATGAACTGGCTCGTCGTCGCCCAGCCGCACGCGGCAGCCGTCCCGGTGACCGAAGCTCCGTCCGCGAGCAGGACCAGTGCGCGGTGCACCCGCAGCTGGAGACGCCATTGCCGATAGCCCATCCCGGTCTCCTGCTGGAACAGGCGGCTCAGCGTCCGTTCGGCCGTACCGGTGCGCATGCCGAGCTCACCCAGCGGCACGGGGCGGGCGAGGTCGTGCTCGACGATGCGCGCCGCCCTGCGCAGTCGCGGATCGCGGGGCTCCGGCAGATGCAGCGGCTGCTCCGGCGCCGTCACCGCCTCGTCGACGACGACATGACGCAGATGGTCCAGTGCGATGGAGCTGCGGGGGCGGTCGGACGTCATCGCGAGCAGCGCCTCCCGCGCAAGAGGCGTGGCGACGAGAACGGCAGGAGCGGAGGGCAGGAGTGCTGCGAGTTCGTCGTCAAGGTGCACGATGCGCATGTCGGTGCGACCGTGCGCACGATGGCGATGCTCGGCGCCGGCGGGCACCCAGGCCATGCGCGTGGAGGGCGCCATCCAGGCTCCGTCGTCGGTGAGCAGGGAGAGCACACCGGAGGCGGCATGCACCAGATGTCCGAGCGGATGAGCATGACGCGGAGATGTCTCGGCGTGCGCGAACCGGTAGGCGCCCTCCAGGGGGAGAGCGGTCAGCGCGTCGAAGTCGACCAGGTGCAGGTCGACCATTCGGGATGATTGGCGGGTATTCGACATCAGATTGCAGTGTACGTGTTTCCTGACGCACGGCGCGGATGCTGGACTCGAAGCATGACCACCATGCAGGAACCGTTCGACACCGCCCCGACCCCACTGACGCCGTCCGTTCGTCGTGGTGGAATCCTCACCGGGATCTATGTCGGCGTCGGCCTGCTCCTGATCGCGCTGAACCTCCGCATGGGCGTCGCCTCGGTCGGGCCCGTGCTCCCCGCGATGGAGCGGAGCCTCGGGCTCCCGGCAGCTGCGGCAGGACTGCTGACCACGATCCCGGTGTTCGCGTTCGGCGCCTTCGCCTTCCTGACGCCGGCGCTGACGCGCTGGGTGGGCCTGCATCGGCTGCTCGCCCTGACCATGGTCGTCGTGGCGATCGGCATCGGCGTCCGCCTGCTTCCCTCACCCGTGGCGTTGTTCGGCGGCACTGTGCTGGTCGGCGCGGGCATCGCAGTGGCGAACGTGTGCATGCCCGCTGTCATCAAGCAGGACTTCGCCCACCGCGTCGGGCTCATGATGGGGCTGTACTCGACCGCGCTCTTCCTCGGTGCTGCGGCGGCTGCGGCCCTCACGGTGCCCTTCATGACCGCTCTCGACGGTTCCTGGCGTGGTGCCCTCGCGGTCTGGGCGATTCCCGCCGTGCTCGCGCTGGTGGTGTGGCTGCCGTGGGCGTTGCGCGGGGTCTCGGGAGCGCCGGTCCGCTCGCCCGCGACCGGCGCTCCCGCGGATGCGATCGTCGAGCCTCGAGACGAGCCGCGGATGTCGGTTCTGCTGCGTGATCCCGTCGCCTGGGCGGTCACCGGATTCATGGGGTTGCAGAGTCTGAGCTACTACGCAGCGCTGACCTGGATCCCGACCATGCTGCAGGACGCCGGCGTGCCGGTGTCCGAGGCGGGACTGCTGCTGTCGTACTCGAGTCTCCCGGGGATCGCCGCCGCGCTGCTCGTGCCGACGATGCTGCGACACCTGCGGCCGAGCTGGCTTCCCGTCCTGCTTTCCGCACTCCTGTGCGCGGCAGGTCTGATCGGCCTTCTGGTCGCGCCGGGCGGAGCCGCGCCCTGGGTGTGGATGACCCTCCTCGGACTCGGTCAGGGTGCGGCCATCGCGCTGTCGCTGACCTACATCGTGCTGCGTGCCCCCGACGCACAGCACACCGCGCACCTGTCGACCATGGCCCAGGGGATCGGCTACCTGCTGGCAGGGCTCGGCCCGATCGGTCTTGGCGTGCTGCACGCTGCCGTCGGAGGGTGGGGCGTCCCCGTCGTGGCGCTGGTCCTGCTGCTCGGCGTGCAGGCCGTGGCCGGGGCGGCAGCGAGTCGCGAGCGCCACGTGCGCGCGCGGCGCAGGTGAACCGGTCCTCGCGGACGGAGGCTCAGGCGAAGGCGCTCATACCCGTGATGTCGCGTCCGAGCAGCAGGGCCTGCACGCTCTCGGTGCCCTCGTAGGTGTGGATCGCCTCGATATCGGCCATGTGCTGCATCACGCCGTTCTCGAGCAGGATGCCGTTGCCGCCGAGCAGGTCACGGGCGGTCGAGGCGATCCGGCGCGCGGCACGCGTGTTGTGGAACTTCGCCAGCGACGCCTGAGTCGGACGCAGCTCGCCGGCCGTCTCGAGGTCGGCCATGCGCCGGCAGTACAGCTGCATGGCTGTGAGGTCTTCGAGCATGTGGGTGAGGCGCTCCTGGACCATCTGGAACTTCGCCAGGGGCTTTCCGAACTGCACGCGCTGGGTCGCGTAGGCCAGCGCCGCTTCGTAGCAGGCGGTCGCGTGCCCCAGTGCCGACCAGGCGACACCGGAGCGGGTGGCGTAGAGCACGGTCGATGCGTCCTTGAAGCTCTTCGTCCCCGGCAGTACGGCATCGAGCGGCACCCGCACGTCGTCGAGCTCGATGTGGGCCTGGTGGATGGCGCGCAGCGAGGCCTTGCCGCGGATCACGGTGCCGGTGTAGCCGGGGGTGTCCTGCTCGACGAGGAAGCACCGGACGGCACCGTGCTCGTCGGCGCCCTCGTCGTCGACACGCGCCCAGACGAAGGTGACACCGCCGGAGGCGCCGTTGCCGATCCACTTCTTCGTGCCGCGGATGACCCAGCTCTCGCCGTCGCGGCGGGCGACCGTCTCCAGCGATACCGAGTCGGAGCCGTGATCAGGCTCGGTCAGAGCGAACGAACCGAGCACCGAACCGTCGGCGAGGGCCGTCAGCCATCGCTCCTGTTGCGCGGGGGAGCCGAACAGGGCCAGGGTGCGCAACGCGAGTCCGCCCTGCACTGCGAGGATCGTGCCCAGCGAGCCGTCACCGCGGGAGATCTCCATGTTCACGAGGCCTGCGGCGAGGGGCGACAGGCTCGTGAGCGACGGGTGCTGGACCCCGTCGACGACGAGGTCCATCTCGCCCATCCGGCGTGCGGCATCGAGCGGGTACTCGGCACGGTCCCAGGCATCCGCCATCTGCGGGGCGACCTCGTCGACGTAGGCCTTCGCGCGGTCCCACGCCTCCCGGTCGGCGGAGGGGATGTCGGTGAAGACCGCGTAGTAGTCGCTGTCCTGACGTCCGGTGATGTCGTACGACGAGACGCGCTCGCCGGGGAAGGGGGAGGCTGCAGTGCTCATGGGGCTCCTTCGTGGCACCAAGTATCGTACTCCTCGATACTGGGTTCCACGACCGGGACGCGTCAGTCGAGCTGGGACTGCAGCCTGCGGCTCACCTCTGCGATGGGCATGGAGCGGGGGAAGACGGCGACCACCATGTCATCCGGAGCGGACGCGGCCTCATCGGCCGCGACACCATAGCGCCGGCGCACATCGACCAGCGCCGTCTGGAGCGTGGACAGCGGCACCTTCTTGCGGCCGCGCAGCAGCTGGCGCAGCACGTGGTTGTGCACCGCTGTGACCAGAGCGGCGAAGCCGACCGCGTCGAGCGGATCGACGCCGGGAAGCGCGCTGCGCAGGTAGTCGTCGAACAGTCGTTCGTAGCGGAAGACCGTGATGATCTCGCGCTCGCGCAGCACGGGGACCTGGCGCACGATCTGGTAACGACGCCTGGCGAGTTCCGGGTCGCGGGCGAAGTGTGCGAAGACGGATTCGGAGGCGGCGCACACGGCACCCCATGGATCGTCATGACCCTCGTCGAGGAACTCCCTGAGCTGCTCGAGGAGCACCTCGTGATCCGCGAAGACGACGTCCTCCTTGCCGCCGAACTGACGGAAGAACGTCGAGCGGGAGACCCCGGCGGCCTTCGCGATCTGCTCCACCGAGGTCTGGTCGAACCCCTGGGCGTTGAAGAGTTCGAGCGCGGCGGCGACGACGCCGGTGCGCAGTTCTGCGGATTCGTGCATGGCGAAAGCCTAGACCGGAGCGCGCGGAGACGCCCAGGCATCGCCGTCATACTGAGGAGCGTGAGAGACGACGGGATCCCGGCCGGCTGGTTCGACACGCGGCGACGTGGCACCCGGCGGTGGTGGGACGGGGTGCGGTGGACCGAGCACATCCGGGTGCGGGGGCGGGAGACCACCCTGGCGGACGACGGGGCCTCGGTGCGCCGCCAACGCCTGATGGTCGAGGTCGTGCTGGCCGTCGTCCTCGTGGTCGCGATCCTGGTCGCCTTCGTGGGCGGTCTGCCCGTGGTCGTCGTGCGTCCGCTGATCGTCGCGGTCGGTGCCGCGCTCGTGTTCACGCCGTTCGCGATCAGGCGTCAGCTCCGCTTGGCCGGCGTGCCGGTGCGACGAGTCGGCGTTCCCCCGCTGCGTTGAGGGAGGGCGGCCTCGCGGCCGCAGGAGCGCCCAGGCCGAGGTAGTAGGCTGGGGGACTGGTCGATGTCTCGACATCGAGAGAATTACCAGACAGCAGCCCAGTGAAGGAACCACAGTGGATCTGTACGAGTACCAGGCACGAGACGTTTTCGAAAAGTACGGAGTGCCGGTCCTCGCCGGCATCGTCGCGGACACCCCTGAAGAGGTGAGGGCGGCCGCCGAGAAGATCGGTGGAGTGGTCGTCGTCAAGGCTCAGGTGAAGACCGGCGGCCGTGGAAAGGCGGGCGGCGTCAAGGTCGCCAAGACGCCCGACGAGGCGTACGAGGCAGCGAAGGCCATCCTCGGCCTCGACATCAAGGGCCACGTCGTCAAGCGCGTCATGGTCGCGCAGGGTGCGCGTATCGCCGAGGAGTTCTACTTCTCCGTGCTGCTCGACCGTGCCAACCGCTCCTACCTGAGCCTGTGCTCGGTCGAGGGCGGCATGGAGATCGAAGAGCTCGCGGTCGAGCGCCCCGAGGCGCTCGCGCGCGTCGAGGTCAACCCGCTGACGGGCATCGACAAGGAGAAGGCCGTCGAGATCGCTCGTGCGGCCAACTTCCCCGAAGACCTCGTCGACAAGGTGTCCGACGTCTTCGTGAAGCTGTTCGACGTGTACAAGGGTGAGGACGCGACGCTGGTCGAGGTCAACCCGCTCGTGCGTACCGAAGAGGGCGACATCATCGCGCTCGACGGCAAGGTCACGCTCGACGACAACGCCTCCGAGATCCGCCACCCCGAGCACGAGGCGCTCGAGGACAAGGACGCCGCCGACCCGCTCGAGGCCAAGGCCAAGGAGTCGGGCCTGAACTACGTGAAGCTCGACGGCGAGGTCGGCATCATCGGCAACGGCGCGGGACTCGTCATGTCGACGCTCGACGTGGTCGCCTACGCCGGCGAGAACCACAACGGCGTGAAGCCCGCCAACTTCCTCGACATCGGTGGTGGAGCCTCGGCTGAGGTCATGGCCGCCGGCCTCGACGTCATCCTCGGCGACCCGCAGGTCAAGAGCGTGTTCGTCAACGTGTTCGGTGGCATCACGGCGTGCGACGCCGTCGCCAACGGCATCAAGGGCGCGCTCGAGACGCTGGGCGCCACGGCCTCCAAGCCGCTCGTCGTGCGTCTGGACGGCAACCGCGTCGACGAGGGTCGCGCGATCCTCGCCGAGTACGCGCATCCGCTTGTCACCCTGGCCGCAACCATGGACGAGGGCGCCGACAAGGCCGCCGAGCTCGCCAACGCCTGATCGCCTGAGACACAAGGAACCAGAGCTATGTCTATCTACCTCAACAAGGACTCCAAGGTCATCGTCCAGGGCATCACCGGCGGCGAGGGCACCAAGCACACCGCGCTGATGCTCAAGGCCGGCACCCAGGTCGTCGGTGGCGTCAACGCCCGCAAGGCCGGTACCACGGTCTCGCACACGGACAAGGACGGCAACGCCGTCGAGCTTCCCGTCTTCGGATCGGTCGCCGAGGCCATGAAGGAGACCGGCGCCGACGTGTCGATCGCCTTCGTCCCCGGCGCCTTCACGAAGGACGCGATGATCGAGGCCATCGACGCCGAGATCCCGCTGCTCGTCGTGATCACCGAGGGCGTGCCCGTCGGCGACTCGGCCGAGGCGTGGGCGTACGCGCAGAGCAAGGGCAACAAGACCCGCATCATCGGACCGAACTGCCCCGGCATCATCACCCCCGGTGAGGCGCTCGTCGGCATCACGCCCGCTAACATCACCGGCAAGGGTCCGATCGGCCTCGTGTCGAAGTCGGGCACCCTGACCTACCAGATGATGTTCGAGCTGCGCGACCTGGGCTTCTCGACCGCCATCGGCATCGGCGGCGACCCGGTCATCGGCACCACGCACATCGACGCGCTCGCCGCGTTCGAGGCCGACCCCGAGACCAAGGCGATCGTGATGATCGGCGAGATCGGCGGCGACGCCGAGGAGCGGGCGGCCGACTACATCAAGGCGAACGTCACCAAGCCCGTCGTCGGCTACGTCGCGGGCTTCACGGCCCCCGAGGGCAAGACCATGGGTCACGCGGGTGCGATCGTCTCCGGTTCCGCCGGTACCGCTCAGGCGAAGAAGGAGGCCCTCGAGGCCGCCGGCGTCAAGGTCGGCAAGACGCCGTCCGAGACGGCGGATCTGATGCGCGCGATCATCGAGTCGCTCTGATCTGAGTTACGCTTGATCTGAAGGCCCCGGGCTCCACCCCGGGGCCTTCTTTCATGCCCGGCCGCTTGACCGGCTGCATGACCTGATGACACCTGCATGACCGAGGACCCCGTGTGGGTCATGCATCCGTGCGACCCTCATGCATCCGGGCGACGGTGCCGACAGCTGCCTCGAGAGGGCGCTCCGCGAGGTTGCGATCGGCGATCTCCTGGATGCGGCGGCACTCTGCGGCGACCGAGGCGAGAGGGTCGGTTCGACGCACCTTCCAGGAGTTCGCGGTGGCGGCAGGGAGGCCGATCTCGGTACGCGGACGCCCGGTGATCCGCTCGTCGAACCAGACGCCTTCGACGTAGGCGGTGTGGCGGACCACTCCGAGGAGCGACGGAGTGCCGGCCACTGGTGACGAGCGCGCTTCGTCCTCGGAGACGCCCTCCAGACTCCCGAGGATCAGTTCGCGGTACTGCGCGAGGCGCCGATCGAGGTCTTTTCTCAGCTCGAAGGGGGCGTGATGGTCGTGTGGCATGTGCACGCAGCTCCTCCCGGTCGTCGAGCTTCCACCCTCGCGCGGTCGACGGTGGCCGCGCAAGCACCGCTCAGCTTCGGCTGGCAGCCGTGTCCAGAAGCGCGTCGAGTGCGCGGTGGGCCTGTTGTCGTGCCTCCGCGTCGTCCGGGCGAACGGCGAGCCAGAGGGCGAGCTCGTTCATGGCGCCGGACAGGGCTGCGGTCAGGGCGTCGAGGAGCGCGGGCGGGGCTCCTGCTTCACGCAGTCCCGTCCGCAGCTCGCGCTCCGGCCCCTCCGCGTCGAGGCGGCGCCACTCCTCCCAGCCGAGCACGGAGGGTCCGTCGATGAGGAGTACGCGCGCGGCCGTCCTGCCCGTGATGCCGTCGAGGTAGGCATGGCTCCCCTCGCGGAGTGCGGTCTCCGGGGTGCTGTCCCTCGTCGCGGCCACGATCGCCTCGGCGACGCTCTGCTGTTGGCGGGTGGCGACCGCGGCGAACAGTCCCGGCTTCGATGCGTAGTGGTGGTACACGGCCCCGCGGGTCACTCCGGCGGCGCGTGCGAGGTCATCGACGGAACAGGATGCGTAGCCGTGTTCGGCGAAGTGCGCGGTGGCGGTCTCGAGGATGCGTCGCGCCGTCTCGGCGGCGTCGGCAGCGGATGCTCGCGGCATGGGACTTCCTTTACGTGCGACTTGTATGTATTCTAGCCACCGATGTTACAAACACACTGTATGTAAAGGAGAGTTCATGGAGATCACGAGCTTCTACCCGGTTCTGATGGTCGATGACGTCGCCGCTGCCGCGCAGTTCTATCGTGAGGAACTGGGCTTCGAGACGACGTTCGAGGCGGACTGGTACGTGAGCCTGCGCGTCGAAGGAGGAGAGCTCGCGCTCCTCGACCGGGGTCACGAGACGATCCCCGACGGCTTCCGTGAGCCCGTCCGAGGTCTGCTGCTCAACGTCGAGGTCGTCGACGCGACGGCAGCGCACCGTCGGCTCGTGGGTGAGCACGGGTTGGTCGAGCGCCTCGCGCTTCGGGACGAGACCTTCGGGCAGCGTCACTTCATCGTCGAGGCGCCCGGGGGTGTGCTGATCGACGTGATCGAGCCCATCGAGCCGTCAGCGGAGTTCGCCGAGGCCTATTCCTGAGACCCTGTCGGATGCATGATCGGCCGACACCTGCATGATCGGCCGACACCTGCATGACCGAGGACTCCGTGTGGGCAATGCATCCGTGCGACGGTCATGCATCCGGGCGACGGTACCGAACAGAAAGAGGGGCGGATGCCGCAGCATCCGCCCCTCGTGTTCTCGCGTCAGATCCCGACGCCGAACAGCGCCTCGATGGGGCCTCTCGCGAAGAAGATCAGGAAGCCGGCGCCGACGACCCACAACAGCGGGCTGATGGTCTTCGCCTTGCCCGAGAACGCGTGGATGAGCACCCAGCTGACGAATCCCGCCCCGATGCCGTTCGCGATCGAGTAGGTGAGCGGCATGACCGAGACGGTGAGGAACACCGGCAGCAGCACGCGGAAGTCGCTGAAGTCGATGTAGCGGATCTGCGCCATCATCATCGCACCCACGATGATCAGGGCCGCGGCCGCGATCTCGGTCGGGACGATGGAGGTCAGCGGGGTCAGGAACATCGCGATCAGGAACACGACACCCGTGACGACGTTCGCGAGTCCCGTGCGGGCTCCTTCGCCGATACCGGCACCCGACTCGATGAAGACGGTGCTGGAGGACGACGAGGTCGCACCACCGGCGATCGCGCCGACGCCCTCGACGACCAGTGCCGACTTGATGCGGGGGAAGTCCCCGTTGTCGTCGGCGAGGTTCGCCTCCTTCGCCAGGCCGGTCATGGTTCCCATGGCGTCGAAGAAGTTCGTGAAGAGCAGCGTGAAGACGATCATCACGATCGCGACCAGGCTGACCTTGCTCAGGTCGAAGCTGAAGTCGACGGCGCCGATCAGGCTGAGGTCCGGGATGCCGATGGGGGAGCCGTTCAGTGCCGGGACCGTGAGGCCCCAGCCGCCGGGGTTGACCACGTTGCCCTCGTCGTCGAAGCCGCGGGCGCCGATGTGCCAGATCGCCTCGACGATGACCGCGAGCACGGTGCCGCCGATGAGACCGATGAGCATGCCGCCCTTGACCTTGAGGGCGACGAGGATGCCGGTGAGGAGCAGGGTGATCACGAACAGCAGGGTCGGCACGGTCGCGACCGAGCCGTTGACGCCGAGCCCGACCGGAGGGGACGAGGCGCCGGTCGCGGTGACGAAGCCCGAGTTGACGAAGCCGATGAAGGCGATGAACAGGCCGATGCCGACCGTGATGGCGATCTTCAGCTGGAAGGGCACGGCGTCGAAGATCGCCTTCCGCAGCCCGGTGGCCGCGAGCAGCACGATCACGACACCGTTGATCATCACGAGTGCCATCGCCTCGGGCCAGGTCACCTGCCCGACCACGGAGAACGCGACGAAGGCGTTGATGCCGAGTCCTGCGGCGAAACCGAAGGGCAGGCGCGTCACGAGACCGAACAGGATCGTCATGACGCCGGCGGTCAACGCGGTGGCGGCGCCGACGGCGTTGAAGCTGAGCATGTCTCCGGCGACGTCGGGCTTGCCGGAGAGGATGATCGGGTTGAGGATCACGATGTAGGCCATCGTGACGAACGTCACCAGACCTCCTCGGATCTCGGTGCCGATCGTGGATCCGCGCTTGCTGATCTCGAAGAAGCGGTCCAGGGAGTTCTTGGGCTCGGTGGGTGCCGGGGCGGGCGGGGCAGTTGTCATCGGGAAACCTCCGGAGAAACGCTATCGTGTCGCCGACCCCACGCGCGCCCCCGGGGCTTCGTCGGGAACTCGTCGTAGTCTCGAAGCGCTATGCAACGCCTCCTCGTCGCGCTCCTCGCCGCCTTCGACGCCGCCATCGCCGCGGCGGTCGGTCTCGTCGTGCTGCTCGCGCCGTTGACACTGCTGTGGACTCTCGCCTTCGGGATCAGCGCCGACTGGGGTGCGCTCTGGCCGCTCACCGGCACGCTCTGGGAGTTCGGACACGGGGTGCCGCTGGCGGTGACGATTCCTGACGAGCTTCTGGTCGCCCTCGCGATCCCCGCCCAGGCCGCCTCGTTCGCGGTGTCGATCACCCCGCTGGCATTCCTGCTCTTCACACTGCTGTTCGCCGCGCGCTCCGGAGCCAGAGCCGCCACGGCGGGAACCTGGCTGCTCGGCGTGGTGTCCGGCACCGTGGTGTTCACCGCGATCTCCGCCGGTGTCGCGCTGACGGCGCGGCTGGATGCGGCGCAGACGCCCCTCCTGCTCGCGATCGCCCTTCCCGCGGCGGTCTACTTCGTCGGCGCGCTGTGCGGCGCCGTCCGGATCGCCTGGGAAGAGGGCGACGGCGGCATCCTCGACCGTCTGCACGATCGCATCGACGTCCGCGACGACTGGGCACCGGTCCCCGCCGCCGTCGTTCGAGGCGCGGCCTTCACCCTGATGGGCGTGGTCGGCGCTTCTGCTCTGGCCCTCGCGGTGGTGACGCTGTTCCGGGGAGGTGAAGTCGTCGCGCTGTTCCAGGCCTCGCGCGTCGACGCGCTGGGTGCGACGGTGATGACCCTGGCGCAGCTGGTGTACCTGCCGACCCTCATCGTCTGGGTCGCGTCCTGGCTCGCCGGCCCCGGGTTCGCCGTCGGCGTCGGCACCGCGGTGTCGCCTGCGGGCACCCAGCTGGGAGTCGTGCCCGGCATCCCCGTGTTCGGACTGCTGCCCGAGAACAGCTCGATGTGGATGCTGATCGTGGTGCTCGTCCCGATCGCCGCCGGAGCGTTCGCGGGGTGGGCGGTTCGCTCCCGTCTCGTCTGGGAGGGCACTCCGCTGGGAACGGCGCAGCGTGCCGTCATCGCGGTGGGGATCGCGGTCGTCACCGCCGGTATCGCCGGGATCGCCGCCGTGCTGGCGAGCGGGTCGATGGGACCGGGACGGCTGTCGGACGTCGGACCAGCGGCGCTGCCCTTCATGCTCGCCCTGGGCCTCGAGGTGCTCGTCGGCGCCGCGATCCTGCTCCTGTCCCCACGACATCGCGATGAACTGGCGGAGGAGCGCACCGATCGGTGGATAGCCGAGATGTCCGAGCTCGATCCGAGCGCAGCGTCCGTGGTCCCGGTGCCTGGCATCCCCTTCCCCCACACGCAGGCCTTCGATGACACGGCTCCGCTGGATGATGTCCGCGGTTTCACGCCGCCGAGGGACGACCGCGACTGACGGCTCGCGGTGTGCGTGCGACGCAGGCGGAACGAGCTTCGGCGCCCCGGTAGACTGGGCGCGTGCTCACGGTCGCCGTTCTCATCTCGGGCACCGGCTCGAATCTTCGCGCCCTCCTCGAGGCCGCTCGTCATCCCGATTTTCCCGCCAGGGTGATCGTGGTCGGCGCCGATCGCGAAGCCGAGGGGCTCGCCCATGCCGAGGAGTTCGGCGTCCCCAGTTTCACGGTGCCGTGGCATGAGCACGACAGTCGCGAGGCGTGGGGTGCGGAACTCGCCGGCCAGCTCGCCGTCTGGAAGCCGGACCTCGTCGTGCTCAGCGGGCTCATGCGCCTGCTTCCGCCGTCGCTCGTCGCACAGTACTCGCCTCGCCTCATCAACACGCACCCGGCGTTCCTGCCCGAGTTCCCCGGCGCCCACGGCGTCCGCGACGCGCTCGCGGCCGGCGTCGCCGAGACCGGGGCCAGCGTGATCGTCGTCGACGACGGCGTCGACACCGGTCCGATCCTCGCCCAGGAGCGCGTCCCCATCCTCGACGGCGACACCGAGCACAGCCTGCACGAGCGCATCAAGCCCGTCGAGCGCCGACTGCTCATCGACGTGGTCCGCAGAATCGCCACCGGCGACCTCGTCCTCAGCTCTTCCTCCTGACCCCCACCCGACGCCCCGCACGAAGGAGCCCATCATGGCCGGCCCCCGCCACGACCCCACGCTCTACCGCGATCGCGACACCGTGCCGATCAGGCGCGCGCTCGTCTCGGTGAGCGACAAGACCGACCTGCTCCTGCTGGCTGCGGCTCTGGCTGAGGCGGGTATCGAGATCGTCTCGACGGGTTCGACGGCGTCGACCATCCGCGAGGCGGGATTCGAGGTCACCGACGTCGCCGCCGTGACCGGCGTCGCAGAGATGCTCGACGGTCGCGTCAAGACGCTGCACCCGAAGATCCACGGCGGCCTGCTCGCCGACCTGCGTCTCGAGGACCACGAGCGCCAGCTCGCCGACCTCGACATCACTCCCTTCGAGCTCGTGGTCGTGAACCTCTACCCGTTCATCGAGACCGTCGCCTCCGGCGCGGTCGGCGACGACGTGGTCGAGCAGATCGACATCGGCGGCCCCGCGATGGTACGCGCCGCGGCCAAGAACCACGCGAACGTGGCGATCGTCGTCTCGCCGCAGTCGTACCCCGGCATCATCGCGGCGATCGGCGAGGGCGGCACCTCGTTGACACAGCGTCGTGAGCTCGCCGCCCGAGCATTCGCGCACACAGCGGCGTACGACACCGCGGTCGCCTCGTGGTTCGCCGAGGGGACGCTGCAGGACGACGGCGATCTGCCGACGCATCTCACGATCCAGGCTGAGCGGCTCGCGACGCTCCGCTACGGCGAGAACTCGCACCAGCGCGGCGCGATCTACACGCGCGCCGGTGGACACGGCATCGCCCAGGCCACGCAGCTGCAGGGCAAGGAGATGTCGTACAACAACTACGTCGACGCCGATGCCGCCCTGCGCGCGGCATACGACATGGTCAAGCCGGCTGTCGCCATCATCAAGCACGCCAACCCGTGCGGTATCGCGACCACGGCGCCGAACGCGCTCGACCCGATCGCCAGCGCCCACCTGCGTGCGCATGAGTGCGACCCCGTCTCGGCATACGGTGGTGTGATCGCGGCCAACGGCACAGTCACGCTGAAGATGGCCGAGAACCTCAAGGACATCTTCACCGAGGTCATCGTCGCGCCGTCGTTCGAGCCCGCGGCGCTCGAGGTGTTCAAGGCGAAGAAGAACCTGCGCCTGCTGCAGCTGCCCGAGGACTGGCAGCAGGAGCGCATGGACGTGCGTCTCGTCTCCGGTGGGCTGCTGCTGCAGGATGCCGACCGGTTCCCCGACGACATCGTCTCCGTCGCGAAGAACTGGGAGCTGGTCTCGGGTGAGCGTCCGACCGACGAGGAGATGGAGAACCTCATCTTCGCGTGGAAGGCCTGCCGAGCGGTCAAGTCGAACGCGATCGTGCTCGCGAAGGACAACGCCACTGTGGGCGTGGGCATGGGCCAGGTCAACCGCGTCGACTCCTGCCGCCTCGCGGTCGAGCGTGCAGGGGACCGGGCGGCCGGATCCGTCGCTTCCTCCGACGCGTTCTTCCCCTTCGCCGACGGCGCTCAGGTGCTGATCGATGCCGGCGTCACGGCGATCGTGCAGCCGGGCGGTTCCGTGCGCGACGAGGAGGTCGTGGACGCGGCGCGCAAGGCCGGCGTCACGATGTTCTTCACCGGTGAGCGCCACTTCTTCCACTGAACGCGCGCCTGCGCATACCTCGAGACCCACTCTCCACGCCGAGACCCACACGCGCCCACTGCGGCGGCGATGGGTGTCGGCGAGGCGGGTGGGTCTCGGCGTTCGTGCCCGGACAGTCATGTCCGATTTCCGCCAGTCGTTGTCGGTGGGGCGTGACACAGTGGAGGCATGAGCTTCCCCGTGACGGACTTCGACGAGCGTTACCGTGCGATCAGCGCGCGCGACACCCGCTTCGACGGGCAGTTCGTGACGGCCGTCCGTTCGACCGGGATCTACTGCCGTCCGAGCTGCCCCGCGCGCACGCCCAAACCCCAGAACGTGACGTTCTATCCGACCAGCGCCGCAGCGCACGAGGCCGGGTATCGCGCCTGCAAGCGTTGCCTGCCCGAGGCCGCTCCCGGCTCGCCGGCGTGGGATATCCGCGGCGACACCGCCGCGCGAGCGATGCGGTTGATCTCCGACGGCGTCGTGGAACGGGAGGGCGTGCCGGGCCTGGCCGCGCGACTGGGCTATTCCGGTCGGCACCTCACGAGGCTGCTGACCACCGAACTCGGCGCCGGGCCGCTCGCACTGGCGCGGGCACACAGGGCGCACACCGCGCGCATGCTCCTCGTCGGCACCGACATGCCCATCTCGGATGTCGCGTTCTCCGCCGGGTTCGCCAGCATCCGACAGTGCAACGACACGATCCGCGAGGTCTTCGGCCTCACGCCGGGGGAGCTCAGGGCGCGGCGACGGCTTCCGGCGTCCGCGGCTCCCGGCTCGATCGACCTCGTGCTGCCCTATCGCGGTCCACTCGACGCGAGCGGCGTCTTCGCCTGGATGGCGGCGCGTGCGATCCCCGGCGTCGAAGAGACCACGGCGACGTCCTTCTCGCGTCACCTCCGCATGGCCGGTGGTCCCGCCTGGTTCGAGGTGCGTCAGGAGGAGGGTGAGCGCCTGCACCTGCGGGCACGCGTCGCGCGGCTGGGGGACCTGGCACCGCTGGTCTCGACCGTGCGACGCATCTTCGACCTCGATGCCGACCCGCTGGCGATCGACGAGGCGCTCTCGGAACACGACGAGATCGCGCCGCTCGTCGCGCGCACCCCCGGCATCCGCGTGCCGGGGTCGGCTGATCCGCATGAGATGCTCATCCGCGCCATGGTGGGGCAGCAGATCACCGTGGTCGCCGCCAGAACCGCGCTCACGGCACTCACCGAGGCGCTGGGGGAGCGCACCGAGAACGGACTGCTCTTCCCGACGATGACGGCGATCGCCGTCCACGGAGCCGAGGTGCTGCGAGGGCCGGCCGCCCGTATCCGCGCGATCACCGGCGCTGCGGCCGCTCTCGCCGACGGATCCCTGACGCTCACGGTCGGAGATGACGGCGTCGACCAGCGTGCTGCCCTGCTCGCGATGCCCGGCATCGGACCCTGGACAGCCGACTACGTGCGCATGCGTGTGCTCGGCGATCCGGATGTGCTGCTCCCGGGAGACGTCGCGCTGCGCGCCGGCGCGGCGGCCTCCGGCCTGCCGGGCGAGCCACGGGCGCTCACCGACTGGGCCCTGCGCGCGGCACCATGGCGCAGCTATCTGAGCGCGCATCTATGGCGCGCCGCTCCGGTGCGCCCCGTCGGGCCGCGGCGGGTCCCCGCAGCGCACCGTCCCACCGACATCACGACGAAGGAGAACTCATGACCGCCCTCATCCAGACCATCGAGACGCCGGACGGCGCCTTCACGATCCTCGCCGACGACCATCAGCGCGTGCTGGCCTCGGGCTGGACGTCCGACGTCGAGGCGATCCTCGGGCGGCTGTCGGCGGCGAACCGTCCGGAGGCGCTGCGCGATGGTGCGACGGACGCCGCGGACGCGGTGGTCGCCTATTACGCGGGCGACCTCTCGGCCATCGACGATGTCGCCGTGAAGCAGACCGGCACCGCACTCCAGCTCGCCGGCTGGTCGGCGCTCCGGGAGATCGAGCCGGGCGGGCCGCTGACCTACACCGGTTTCGCCTCACGCCTGGACAACCCCCGGGCCGTTCGGGCTGCGGCGTCCATCTGCGCCCGCAACGCCCCGGCGCTCTTCGTGCCCTGCCACCGGGTGCTGCGCACCGACGGGAGCCTCGGCGGTTTCGCGTGGGGCGTCGATGTCAAGGAGAGTCTGCTGGCCCGCGAGAGTGCCGCGGCGTGAGCCAGGAGCACCAGATCCGGCACCGGTGATGGTGCGCTACGACGAACCGTCCGTTCCGACGCGGCCATAGGCTCGAGCCGTGACCGCCATCGATGCCCTCGATCTCCACCGCCGCGCCGTCGTCGCCGATGCCCACAACGATCTGCTCTGCTCGGTGACGAGTCGTCCGCCCGCCGAGTGGTCGGACTACTTCCGGGCCCAGTGGCTGCCGCAGCTGCGCACGGGTGGTGTCGACCTGCAGGTCCTGCCCGTGTTCGTCGATGACATCTACCGGCCGGAGGGCGCGCTGCGTCGTACGTTCCGCATGATCGAAGCCGCGCACCGGGTGGCGGAAGGAAACGCGGATGCGGTGGGGCTCTGCCTCGACGGGGACGACATCGACAGGGTGATCGGTGAGGGGCGCATCGCGTTGGTGCTCGCTCTCGAGGGCATGCCCGGCATCGCCGACGATGTCGAGCTCCTCGAGACGGTGCATCGGCTCGGAGTGCGCGTCGGCTCGGTCGCCCACTTCGGTCGCAGCGCCTTCGCGGACGGAAGCGGAGAAGACGCCGCGGGCAGCCGGCTGACGCGCACGGGCGTCCAGGCGCTGGCCGAGATGGAGCGCATCGGCATGATCTTCGATGTCAGCCACCTCGGAGCGGGCGGCGTCGACCACGTGCTCGAGCTCGCCACGCGACCCGTCATGGCAACGCATTCGTCCGCCCGCGCCCTGTTCGATCACCACCGCAACCTCACCGATGCGCAGATCGCCGGAGTCGCGGAGACGGGGGGAGTCGTGTGCGTCAACTTCTTCGCCCCGTATCTGCATGCGAGCGACTACACGATCGACACCCTGATCGACCACTTCGAGCGGGTGGTGTCCGTCGCCGGGGTGGACCACGTCGGGATGGGACCAGACTTCGTCCGCGAGGTGCTCGCAGACACCACGGCCCCGTGCTGCGTGCAGACGACGATCGAGGGCGTCCCCGCCGATCGGTACCTTCCCGGGCTCGAGGGTCCGGAAGGGCTTCCGCTCGTCACCGAGGCTCTGCTGCGTCGCGGCTGGCGCGACGCCGATGTCCTGGCCGTGCTGGGCGGCAACCTGCAGCGCTTTCTCCGAACCGGGCTCGCTGTCCAGGGGTGAGCCACCCGAGCCACCTCGCCGCGGTCGCCGGGAAAGAGCAGGGCGAATCGGGAATGACTCTTGCTTTCAGCTGGTTCACAGCAATAGGCTGGTGGGCTGTCGCGCCAACCGGACGACATCGCCGAGCCCCTGAGGAGGACACCATGTTCACGATCGCCACCGCGCGGATCGCAGCTCTCGGCTCGACCCCGGCGCGTCCGCTCTCCTAGAGCCACCCCGCCCCTTCTCTGTCGGATGCCGGACCCTGTGGGTCCGCTCTCGCATCCGTCCCCTTCCGCAACCGCTGTCCATACGAAACTCGTCTGAGAGACATGTCCTCCTCGCCTTCCGCGCAGAATCCCTCGCCTTCATCGACCCTTTCCACTCCGGCCGCACTGTGGCGCCTGAAGCCCTTCGTGAAGCCGGTCATCTGGCGGCTCGCCGGCGGTGCCGCCAGCGCGCTCATCGCCGCCGTCATCGCCCTGATGATCCCGATCGTCCTCGAGCAGATCATCAGCGGACCCGTCCGTTCGGGTGAGATCAGCGCCATCATCTGGGGTGCTGTCGCCGTGTTCGCGCTCGCCCTGGGCGAGGCCCTCATGGTATGGCTGCGACGTCAGTTCGTGCTCAACCCGGCCACGCAGGTCGAGTACAAGATGCGCACGGAGCTCTACTCGCGCCTGCAGACCCTCCCGGTGTCCTTCCACGACCGGTGGGGCTCAGGACAGCTGCTCAGCCGCATGATGCAGGACATCGGCCTCATCCGCCGCTGGCTCGCGTTCGGCCTCGTGCTACTGGTCGTCAACATCCTCACGATCATCATCGGCTCCGTGCTGCTGTTCCGGTGGCACTGGCTGCTGGGCACGATCTTCCTGGTCACGGCGATCCCGCTGTGGATCCGCGGCTACCTGTTCGAGAAGCGCTACGGCGCCCTCACCCGCCGCAGCCAGGATCAGGCCGGCGACCTCGCGACCAGCGTCGAGGAGAGCGTGCACGGGATCCGCGTGCTGAAGGCGTTCGGGCGCGGCAAGCACGCCCTGAGCCGCTTCAGCAGGCAGGCCGAGACGCTGCGCGAGACCGAGATGAGCAAGGCCGGTGCGATCGCGTCGATCTGGTTCTGGCTCGACCTCATGCCGCAGATCGCGTTCGGCCTCAGCCTGATGTCCGGCATCTGGCTGATCTCCGTCGGGCAGATCGGCGAGGCGCAACTGTTCGCCTTCTTCGCGATGGCCGTCGTGCTGCGCTGGCCCATCGAGTCGATCGGCTTCCTGTTCTCGTTCATGCTCGATGCGCGCACGGCGACCGACCGCGTGTTCGACATCTTCTCGGAGACCAACACCATCACCGACCCCGAGCACCCGGTGCACATCGAGAACCCGCGCGGAGAGCTCACGTTCGAGAACGCGCACTTCCGCTATCAGGACGCCGGCGCGCACGAACGCGACCTGCTCGACGGCATCGACCTGGTGCTGCGACCAGGGGAGACCATGGCGCTGGTCGGTCTCACCGGCAGCGGCAAGACCACCCTCACCACGCTGCCCACGCGTCTGTACGACGTGACGGGAGGCAGGGTCACCCTCGACGGCGTCGACGTGCGCGACCTGCCGCTGTCAGAGCTCCGTCGGCACATCGCCATGGCGTTCGAAGACGCGACGCTGTTCTCGGCGACGGTCCGGGAGAACGTGCTGCTCGGTCGTGCCGAGCTCGACGTGCACGGCGAAGAGGGCGAGCGTGTGCTGCGCGAAGCTCTCGACGTCGCTCAGGCCTCGTTCGTGGATTCCCTGCCAGACGGCGTCGAGACGGTGATCGGCGAGGAGGGGCTCAGCCTCTCCGGCGGTCAGCGCCAGCGGCTCGCCCTCGCCCGTGCGGTGGCGGCGAATCCGAAGGTGCTCGTGCTCGACGACCCGCTGTCGGCGCTCGACGTCGACACCGAGGCCCTCGTGGAGGAGGCGCTGCGGCACGTGCTCGCCGACACCACCGCCCTGATCGTGGCGCACCGCCCTTCGACCGTCGCGCTCGCCGATCGCGTCGCCCTGCTCGAGGCCGGTCGCGTGACGGCGGTGGGCACGCACTCCGAGCTGCTGAAGACCAGTCGGCACTACCGTCATGTCATCTCCAGCCTCGAGGCGGAGGAGGCGGCGCGCACCGGGACGATCCCGGTGATCCGCGATGAGCAGTCCGAGATCGATGAAGAGGTCCGTGCGGGCCTCGGGATCCAGGCCGCCGACGAAGACCCCATCACCGAGAAGGAGGTGCAGCGATGAGCTCCGCCATCACCGGAACCAGGAACGAGGATCGTTCCGAGTACACCCGCGAGGAGAGCAGGGAGATCCGTCGTCGATCCCTCCGACTGCTCGGATCCCTGGTCAGCCCCTTGAAGCCGAGGATCGTGCTCGCCGCCGCGGTGCTGGTCGTGTCGACCGCGCTCCAGGTCGCCGGCCCCATCCTCATCAGCCTGGGCCTCGACCGAGCGCTGCCTGCGGTGATCGAGCGTGCCGACTGGATGCCGACGTTCATGATCGGAGGCATCTACCTGCTGGCCGGTGCCCTCGCTGCGGTGCTGATCGCCTGGTACGTGATCATCGCGGCCAAGCTCACGCAGGCGGTGCTGCTGGACCTGCGCAAGCGCATCTTCCTGCACACCCAGCGCCTGAGCCTGGAGTTCCACGAGTCGTACACGTCGGGGCGCATCATCTCCCGTCAGACCAGCGACCTCGACTCGATCAAGGAGCTGCTCGACGGTGGCCTGAACGAACTCGTCTCCGGCGTGCTCTTCGGGCTGTTCACCTTCATCGCGCTGTGCTTCTGGGACTGGCAGTCGGGCCTGATCCTGGCGATCGGCGGAGTGCCGCTGTTCTACCTGATGCGCTGGTTCTACTCGCGCTCGCAGCTCGTCTACCGCGAGTCGCGCGTGATCAGTGCGAAGGTGATCGTGCAGTTCGTCGAGACGATGACCGGCATCCGCGCCGTCAAGGCGTTCCGCAAGGAGCCGCGCAACGACAAGGCGTTCCAGGAGATCGCTGGCGACTACCGCGACGTCAACCGTCGCTCGATGCTGCTGTTCGGCACGTTCGAGCCCGGCCTGATGGGCGTCGCGGCCCTCGTGCTCGGCATCGTCGTGCTGTGGGGAGGCATCCGCGTCTCCGAGGGTGCGCTGACCGTGGGTGTGCTGCTGTCGGCAGTGCTCTACGTCCGCAACTTCTTCGCGCCGATGCAGGAGATCGCGATGTTCCTGAACTCCTATCAGTCGGCCACGGCCGCGCTGGAGAAGGTCTCGGGCGTGCTCGAGGAGGTGCCGACGGTTCCCGACCCCGAGAACCCCGTCGACCTGTGGGAGTCCCGTGGGCATGTCGAGTTCGACGAGGTGACCTTCGGATACAACGGAGAGAAGACGATCCTCCCGAACTTCTCCCTCGACATCCCGGCGGGGCAGACGATCGCCCTCGTCGGAACGACCGGCGCCGGGAAGTCGACGCTCGCCAAGCTCATCTCGCGCTTCTATGACCCCTCCCAAGGGCGGGTCACGCTCGACGGCGTCGATCTGCGGTCGCTGCACCCGAAGGACCTTCGCCGCGCGATCGTCATGGTCACGCAGGAGGCCTACCTGTTCAGCGGCACCGTCGCCGACAACATCGCGCTCGGCAAGCCGGATGCGACGCTCGACGAGATCAAGGCCGCGGCACGGGCCGTGGGCGCCGACGGGTTCATCTCGTCGCTGCCCGACGGATACGGCACCGATGTGAACAAGCGCGGTGGTCGGGTGTCGGCGGGGCAGCGTCAGCTCATCTCGTTCGCCCGGGCTTTCCTCGCCGACCCCGCGGTGCTGATCCTCGACGAGGCGACGGCTTCGCTGGACATCCCATCCGAGCGCTTGATCCAGGATGCGTTGCAGACCCTGCTCAAGGACCGCACGGCGATCATCATCGCGCACCGCCTGTCGACGGTCGCGATCGCCGACAGGGTGCTGGTGATGGAGCACGGCCGCATCATCGAGGACGACACTCCCGCTGCCCTGATC
>NZ_LSJW01000306.1:0-8179 GCF_001557335.1 Microbacterium sp. CCH5-D1 | reverse complement strand
CCGCCGGCGCCGAGCGAGGAACCGGCACCCGCGCCAGCTCCGGTCGTACCGGCTCCCGCACCTGCCCCACCCCCTGCTCCGGCCCCTGCGCCCGCGCCACCAGCGCCGCCCGCAGGTGACGACGATGACGACGACGGCGGCGACGATGACTGATGCGCCCACGCTGCCCCTCGACCTCGAGGGCGCCGGCTCCGCGGCGCCGCGGAATGCGCGAGCGATCCCCCACGTCTCCGCATCGACCGGTGCGCCGCTGCGCACGCTGCGCCGCCGCACCCTGCCCGCGCGCTGGCGGATCACCCTGTGGATCATCCTCAGCACCGCGATCACGCTGCTCGCGGTCGGCATGATCGGTCGGAGCATCTTCCTCGCGGGTGTCGAGCAGTCGGCCAATGCGGAGATCGAGCAGGAGGCCGCGGAGTTCGCCCGTTTCGCGGAGGACGCCGCGGTCAGCGGCCACACCACCCCGGAGGAACTGGTCAGCGAGTACGTCGCCCGGCAGTCCGTGCACGAGAACGAGGTCGTCGTCGCGTCGGTCGGCGGCGAGGTGATCGCCGTCGCGAACGGACGGGTGGAGGCGACGGATCCTGCCGCGCTCTCCGCCGTGCCAGGGGGAGAAGCGCTCGTGACCGGTCTGCTCGGCCAGTCGGCGTCCTCCGGTGCGATGGAGGCGCCGGACGCGGGGCCCCTGCGCTGGGGGAGGCTGGAATTCACCGCAGGCGACCGCGCCGGTGCCGTCCTGATCGTGCAGTACACGCAGGAAGCGCGATCCCAGGTCGATGCCGGGTTCACCACGATCGCGTGGGTCGCGTTGATCGGCATCGTGCTCAGCTCAGGCGTCGCCTGGCTCGTGGCCGGCCAGATCCTCGCCCCCGTGCGTGAGGTCTACCGCGTCGCCCGCGACATCGGCGAGCACGATCTCTCCGCGCGCGTGCCGGTCGACGGGACGGATGACATCGCCGCCGTGGCCACCACCTTCAACCAGATGCTCGACCGCCTCGAAGCCGTGCACGCCACGCAGCAGCGGTTCGTCGACGACGCTGGGCACGAGCTGCGCACGCCGATCACGATCGTCCGCGGGCAGCTGGAGCTCTTGAGCGAGGAGCCGGAGGAGCGGGCGGCGACCCTGCGACTCGTGAGCGACGAGCTCGATCGGATGAGTCGCATCGTCACCGACCTGCTCGTCCTCGCCCGTGCCGAGCAGCCCGACTTCGTGCGCGTCGCCGACTGCGACGTCGCCGCCCTCACCCTCGACATCGAGGCCAAGGCGCAGAACCTCGGTGATCGCCGCTGGCAGCTCATGGAAGTGGCGGAAGGCACAGCGCCTGTCGACCCGCAGCGGGTCACCCAGGCCGTGCTGCAACTCGCGGCGAACGCGGTGCAGGTCACGGAGCAGGGTGACCGCATCCTGATCGGCTCGCGCTTCGACGGCGAGGGCGGCGAACGCCGACTGCGGCTGTGGGTGCGCGACAGCGGCCCCGGGGTCGCAGCGGCTGACGCCGAGCGCATCTTCGAGCGTTTCGCCCGCGGAGACAGCTCCGGCGCACGCCGCGGTTCGGGCCTCGGACTCGCGATCGTGCGGGCGATCACCGACGGGCACGACGGCTCAGCCTGGGTCGACAGCGTCTTCGGGGAAGGGGCCGCTTTCGGCATCGACCTCCCCGCCCCGACCACCGCCCCGACCACCGTGCGGCCACAGTCCGCATCAGAGAGGAGCGAGTGAGATGCGCAGCATCCTGATCGCCGAAGACGACCCGCACATCACCTCGTTCGTGCGGCGGGGTCTGCGCGCAGCCGGCTACGAGACAGCCGAGGCCGCTGACGGTCACACCGCCCTGCTGATGGCGCGCAGCGGCACGTTCGACCTGGTGCTGCTGGACATCGGGCTCGGGGGCATGGACGGATTCGACGTGCTCGCCAACCTTCGTGGCGAGGGCGTCGCGACGCCGGTGATCATCCTCACCGCCCGCGATTCTGTCATCGACACCGTGCGCGGCCTGGAGAGCGGGGCCAACGACTACGTCACCAAGCCGTTCCAGTTCGCTGAACTCATCGCACGTGTGCGGTTGCGGATCGGCGACGGCGAGGGGCGGACTGCCGGTCCGGTGCTCACTCACGGCGATGTGCGGGTCGATGTGCGGGCCCGTACCGTCACGGTCGACGGAGACATGCGCGAACTCACCTCGCGTGAGTTCGCGCTGCTCGAGGTGTTCCTGCAGAACGCCGGTCAGGTGCTGTCGCGCGACCAGCTGATCGGTCACGTCTGGGGGATGGACTTCGATCCGGCCTCCAATGTGGTCGACGTGTACGTGCGGGCGCTGCGCGGCAAGATCGGCGTCGACCGCATCGAGACCGTGCGCGGGGCGGGATACCGGTTCCGATGAACACTCGTTCCGAGAACACGTCACCCGTGGGGGAGGCGGTGGTCGAGCGGGCACGCTTCGCGACCATGCCGCCCGAGCGCCGACCGCTGCCCGTCGAACGCCGATCCGTGCGCCGGCGGCTCGGGCGCGCGGGTGCGCTCCGCGTGGTCGCGCTCGGGCTCGTGCTGACGGCCGGGGGCGCGATGCTCCTGGCCGCGCTGACCCGATCGCCGGGGAGCGGCGCGCCCACCCTGCCGATCGCGGTGACGCTCGCGGTCTTCCTGCTCGCCGTATGGGCATGGACCTCGACGCGTCTGGACGACACACTCGTCGCCTTCCTCGCCGCGATCGCCCTCATCGTCACCGGGGTACTGCCGGCACGCGACTTCTTCGCCTCGCTCGGCGACGAGACGATCTGGCTGCTCATCGGGGCGTTCGTGATCGCCTCCGCGGTAGCCACCTCGGGACTGGCCCTGCGTGGCGCCGCCCACCTGCTGCGATTCGCGCGGGGTCCACGGAGCCTGTTCCACCTCATGACGGTCGCGCTCACGCTCACCGCTTTCGCCGTGCCGGCGACGTCAGGGCGGGCGGCGCTCGCCGTCCCCGTGCATACTGCGGTCGCCACCGCGCTTCCCGGACGCGACAGGGTGATCCGTGCGCTGGCGCTCCTGATGCCGACCGTGGTGCTGCTGTCGGCTGTCGGCTCGCTGCTCGGGGCCGGAGCACACATCGTCACGGACCAGCTGCTGCGCGCCGCAGGGGAGGAGGGCTTCACGTTCTCGAGCTGGCTCTGGCTCGGACTGCCGCTCGCCGTGGTGTCGTCGCACCTGGCGTGCGAGATCATCCTCTGGCGCTTCACCCGGAGCGAAGACCGCACCTCACGTCTTCGACTGAGCACTGCGGAGATCGGCCGCTCCGCGTCGACGGCCGTGACCGGGCCGCTCAGCACCCTGGAGCGACGAGCCGCCCTGCTGCTGGGGGCGGTGATCCTGCTCTGGGCCACCGAGCCGCTGCACCATCTGTCGCCCGCCCTGGTCGCGCTCCTCGGGGCCGTCGCCGCCGTGACGCCGGGGATCGGCTGCCTGACGTTCCCCGCCGCGATCAAGCGCGTGCCGTGGTCGCTGCTGCTGTTCCTCGCGGCCACCCTCGCGCTGGCGTCCGCGCTCACCACCACGGGCGCTGCCGCGTGGCTGAGCTCGTCCGCGCTCGCACCGCTGCGTGGACTCGGCGCTGCAGGGGCCGTGGCCTTCGTGCTCGTCGTCATCGCGATCTCGACGGCGGCGCATCTGCTGATCCCCTCGCGGTCGGCCCGTTCCGCGGCGATCATCCCCGTCGTGGTCGCGCTCGCTCCCGCCCTCGGCATCTCACCGATGGCTGCAGCCTTCGCCTCGACAGCGGCTGCCGGCTTCTGCCACACGCTTCCCAGTTCGGCGAAACCCGTCGCGATGTTCGCTGACCCCGACATCGTCAGCGGTGGTTTCAGTCCGCTGGATCTGCGTCGACTCTCGGTGGTACTGGCTCCCGCGATGTTCGTGCTCGTCGCGGTGTTCGCCCTCTGGGTATGGCCGTCGATGGGGCTGCCTCTGTTGCTCTGACCCGCAGCGTCCCGTTCACCCACCCGCTTCACTCCGCGTGCGCCGCCGGTGCACCGGTGCTCGTCGTGCCCGCACACCGGGCGCTCGTCGCCCGTTCGGGCGCAGAAGGAGGAATCATGTCCATCCACATCCCGCAGCGCATCCTGGTCGCACCCAGCGGATTCAAGGAGAGCCTCAGCGCCGAGGCCGTCGCCCAGGCGATCGCCGCCGGTGTGCGTCGGGTCATCCCCGGCGTGCAGGTGGACGAGTATCCGGTGCCGGACGGCGGGGAGGGCACGGCAGCCGCGCTCGCCGCGGCGACGGGCGGCGAACTCATCGCCGCCCGGGTGACCGGGCCCGTCGGCGACGCGGTCGACGCGCAGTGGGCGCGGCTCGGAGGGCGCGGCTCGGGAACCGCCGTGGTGGAGATGGCATCCGCCGCGGGGCTGCGACTCGTGCCGCGCGACCGCCGCGACCCCGGTGCGACCACGACCCACGGTGTCGGCGAGCTGATCGCGGCCGCGTTGGACTCGGGTGCCGAGCGGATCGTGGTCGGCTGTGGCGACTCGGGGACGAGCGATGGGGGCGCGGGCGCGCTCGAAGCCCTCGGGGCCCGCATCCTCGATCGCGATGGCGCGCCTGTGGCTGCGGGCGGTCGGCACCTCCGGGACGCGGTGCACCTCGATCTGTCAGGCCTCCATCCGCGCATCGGCGAAGTCGAGATCGTGCTGGCGTGCAACATCCACAACGTGCTGTGCGGTCCGCGCGGCGTCGCCAGGGTGTTCGGACCGCAGAAGGGGGCGACACCGGAGCAGGTGGAGCAGTTGGCCGAGGCGCTCGACATCTGGGCTGCTCTCCTCGAGGAGCAGAGCCCGTTCGGTGCCGCGATGGATGTGCGCACCGGCGGAGGCACTGGCGCATCGGGCGGTCTCGGGGCCGGGCTGGCCGCAGTTCTCGGCGCCCGCCTCGCTCCGCGCTTCGAGGTGCTGCTGGACAGCGACCTGCTGCCGAAGCCGATCGACGGATTGATGGCCATGGCCGACCTGGTCATCACGGCGGAAGGCGCCATCGACTTCCAGACTCCGCGCGGAAAGGTGCCGGCCGAGATCGCCATGCGCGCCCGCGTCGCCGGCGTCCCCGTGCTCGGAATCGCCGGGTCTCTGGGCGTCGGTGCTCCGACCGTGCACGACATCGGCATCGACGCGATCGCCTCGATCCTCACCGTGCCGATGCCCCTCGAGCAGGCGGTGGAGCAGGGCGAGGCGCTGCTGCGAGACGCCGCGGAGCGCAGCATGCGGATGGTCCTGCTCGGATCGGCGATGTCGGCACGGGCCGCCTGAAGCGTGGCGGAGCGCCGGCTGCGGGCCTGACGCACAGCGCGGCCTCGGTAGGATCGAGGGGTGGCAGTGAACCAAGATCTGGTCGGCCGGGAGTTCCCGCCGACGGCCCCGTACCTCGTCGGCCGGGAGAAGGTGCGCGAGTTCGCTCGTGCCGTCTTCGCCGACGCCCCGCAGCACACCGACGTCGAGGCGGCCCGCGCAGCCGGCTTCTCCGACGTCGTGGCGCCGCCGACGTTCGCGATGGTCATCCAAGACCTCACGCTTCAGCAGCTGCTGGGTCAGGAGGACTCCGGCATCGCGCTCGAGCGCACCATCCACGCAGAGCAGCGCTTCACCTACACGCGCCCGATCGTCGCAGGAGATGAGCTCACCGCCCAGCTGCGGGTCACCGGCATCCGCATGATGGGCGGGAACGCGATGATCACCAGCGAGGCCGAGATCACCGACCCGGCGGGAGCCCACGTCGTGACCGCCACCAGCGTGCTGCTCGTCGGCGCCGAGCCGAGCGCCGAGGAAGAGGGGGCCGCCTGATGGGCTACACCGTCGGAGACGTGGTCGCCGAGCGCACCGTGCACCTCACCCGCGAATCGCTCGTCCGCTACGCGGGAGCATCCGGGGACTTCAACCCCATCCACTACCGGGACGACGTGGCGGCCTCTGTCGGGCTCCCCGGCGTGCTCGCGCACGGCATGCTCACGATGGGCATCGCCTCGTCGGTGGTCGTCGCCGCACTCGCACCGGAGACGCGCATCCTCGATTACGGGGTGCGCTTCACCAAGCCCGTCGTGGTCGACCCGGTCGAGGGCGCCGATGTCACCGTCGTGGCCACCGTCGGCGCTGTCGACGAGGAGGTCGCCCGCATCGACCTCAAGGTCACGTTCGGCGACACCACCGTGCTCGTCAAGGCGCAGTTGCGCGTCGCCGTCTGATGAGGACGGTCTGATGCGGGAGATCGAGGCGGTCCGGCTCGCGGAGCTGACCACACTGCGCACGGGCGCGGCGCCGGAGCGGATGTTCGAGGCGACGACGACTTCCGGACTGGTCGAGGCTCTGCGCGAGACCTGGGCGCGGGGCGACGAGTGGTTCGTCCTCGGTGGCGGATCCAATCTCTTCGTGGGCGACGAGCCGTTCGAGGGCACGGTCATCCGCGTGCGCACCGAGGGCATCGACGAGCTGCCGTCCCCCCACGCGGGTCGCATCCGTCTGCGTGCGCAGGCCGGACACGGCTGGGACGACTTCGTCGCGTACGCCGTCGCGCACGGCTACGCGGGTCTCGAGGCGATGAGCGGGATCCCCGGTACCGTCGGCGCGGCCCCCGTGCAGAACATCGGCGCTTACGGCCAGGAGATCCAGGAGACGCTGGTCGAGGTCGAGCTGATCGACGAAGCGACCGGCGAGGTCTCGACCGTTCCCGCCGCGGAACTCGGGCTGGGCTTCCGCACCTCGGTGCTCAAGCATCACCACGGCAGCGTGCCGCTGCGCCGTGCCGTGATCCTCTCGGTGACGGTCGACCTGCTGGTCGCCGGTGAGCGCGTGGTGCGCGGCGAGCAGCTGCGTCGGGCGCTCGGCCTCACGGACGACACCCCGGTTCCGCTGGGCTGGGTGCGGGAGCGTATCCTGGCGACTCGGGCATCGAAGGGCATGCTGCTCGATGCGGACGACCCGGACACTCACGGTGTCGGCTCGTTCTTCCAGAACGCGATCGTGACGGCGACCGTGGCCGCAGCGCTGCCGCCGGAATGCCCGCGCTGGCCGGTCGCCCCCGACCTCGATGCCGTGACGGTCATCCCGCTCGCGTCCTACGACGGGCAGGTGCCGCTGTCGAAGCCGGCCGCCGTCTCCGACGTCAAGGTGAGCGCGGCGTGGCTCATCGAGCAGGCAGGCATCCGCAAGGGGTTCAAGCTGCCGCACTCCCGCGCATCCGTGTCGACGAAGCACGCGCTCGCTCTGACCAACCGAGGTGGCGCGACCGCTGGTGAGGTCGCCGAGCTCGCGCGGTTCATCCAGAGCAGGGTGCACGCCGAGTTCGGTCTCGTGCTGCAGCCGGAGCCCGTTCTCGTCGGCGTCGAGCTCTAGAGCGTCGAGGGGTAGGGCACGTCGTCGGTCGCGGCTACACTCGCGGCATGAGCGGACTGATCCCGTACCTGTTGTTCCCCGGCAACGCTGCAGAGGCGCTCGGTCACTATCGATCGGTGTTCGGCGGTGAGCTCCAGCTGCTCGACTATGCCACGGCAGGACGCCACGACGGTCCGGGCGACGCGGTCGCGCACGGACAGCTGAGCGGGCCGGTCGAGGTCGCCGGGGCGGATGCGGGTGCGGATGACGACGCGGTGCAGATGAGCGGCATGTTCCTCTCGCTCCTCGGCACAGCGGATGCCCTGACCCTCACCGACTGGTACGACAAGCTGGCGGCAGACGGACGAGTCATCGACGCGCTGCAGAAGCGTCCGTGGGGAGACTTCGACGGCACGCTCGTCGACCGCTACGGCGTCCGCTGGCTGATCGGCTTCCACCCCGAGGACTGAGGTGTGTCCCTGCCGAAGTAGGGACGAGACGACGGCAGGAAGATCAACACGACCGCCGTGGTGGTGAGGACGAGGGCCGCGAGGCCGACCGGGAACTCCCAGGTCGTGCCCGTTGCCGCAGGGACGTAGAGCGCGAGGGGGAGCGGGAACAGCACGGTCGCGTATCGAGCCCACGACTTTCCTCTTGTGACGAGCACGGTGATGGTCGCGTAGACGACCACCGGTACGAAGGGGAGCACACTGAGCAACGCTCGCCACTCTCCTCCCCAGTACCAGAGGAAGGGGGCGACCAGGAGCGAGGCGAAGAAGATCAGCACGGTCACCGTGATCAGGATGGCGAAGGCCACCCGCAGACTCACAGGCATCCCCTCACCCTCCAC
>NZ_LSJW01000305.1:0-31578 GCF_001557335.1 Microbacterium sp. CCH5-D1 | reverse complement strand
AGTGTCGGTCGCAGCGGTGACGTTCATGACGGCATCCTTTCAGCGGTGTACGGGTCGGTGTGGAACCAGCGGCGGGCCGCCGAGAGGGAGACGTACACGAGCCCGACGAGAACCGGGACCTCGATCAGCGGGCCGACGACGCCGGCGAGGGCCTGCCCGGACGTCGCTCCGAACGTGCCGATGGCGACGGCGATGGCGAGCTCGAAGTTGTTGCCGGCCGCGGTGAATGCCAGGGTCGAGGAGCGGGCGTAACCGAGTCCGAGTGTCTTCCCGGTGAACAGGCCGATGAACCACATGACCGCGAAGTAGGCCAGCAGAGGAAGCGCGATCCGGGCGACGTCCCACGGGCGGCTGGTGACCTGTTCCCCCTGGAGGGCGAACAGCAGCACGATGGTGAACAGCAGCCCGTAGAGGGCCCAGGGACCGATCTTCGGCAGGAAGCGGTCTTCGTACCAGTCGCGCCCCTTCGCACGCTCTCCGATGAGGCGGGAGGCGAAGCCGGCGATGAGGGGGATGCCGAGGAAGATCAGCACGTTCAGTGCGATCTGCCAGACCGAGATCTCCAGCCCCTGCGAGTCCAGCCCCAGCCAGCCGGGGAGCACGGTGAGGTAGAACCAGCCCAGCAGCGAGAACGCGACGACCTGGAAGACCGAGTTGATGGCGACGAGGACTGCGGCCGCTTCGCGGTCACCGCAGGCGAGATCGTTCCAGATGACGACCATGGCGATGCAGCGCGCGAGCCCGACGATGATGAGTCCCGTGCGGTACTCGGGCAGATCGGGCAGGAACGCCCAGGCGAGGACGAACATCAGCGCAGGGCCGACGATCCAGTTGAGCACCAGCGACGAGATGAGCAGCTTCTTGTCACCCGTGACGGCGGCGACCTTGTCGTAGCGGACCTTCGCGAGGACCGGGTACATCATCACGAGCAGGCCGAGCGCGATGGGAACGGAGATCCCACCGAGCTCGAGGCCGGCCAGGAGATCGGAGACGCCCGGGATGAGGCGGCCGACGAGGATACCCCCGACCATGGCCAGGCCGATCCACAGCGGCAACCACCGATCCAAGGTGGACAGACGCCGAGCGGCCGGGGCGGTGGTGGGCACGGTTGCGGTGCTCATGCGAAGACCTTCTCGGTGTCGACCTCTACGGGTGCAGGTTCGTCAAGCGCGGCCAGGTGGTGCTGGGCATCCTGAGTCACCGTACCGGCCGGAAGCGTGGGCTGGAGACCTGCACGCGCGGCGTAGACGGCCGCGGTGCACCCCGCAGGGCCGGGCCCGATGATTCCAAGCTCAGCTTCTTGTATCGACATACGTCTATATTGACATTCATAAATATAGAACGCAATCGCTGCTCGGGGAGTTCATCTGCCCGGCACCCTGGCAACCTGACTCGTCGGTTGGACACGGAAGGGCGGGCCTCCTCTGAGGAGTCCCGCCCTTCCGTGATCGGAAATCAGCCGACAGTGACGGGCCGCGCGCCGATCCGGATAGCCGAGGGAGCCGCACAGCAGCTGCCCGCGTCGTCGTCGAAGTCGCCGGATCCCCCGCACACGCCGGTATCGGGGAGGACGAGCTCGCTGCGCCCTGCAGCCTCATGATCTCCCACGAGGTGCGCGGCGACACTTCGCACCTGCTCGAAGCCGGTCAACGCGAGGAACGTCGGCGCCCGGCCGTAGGACTTCGCGCCGACGATGAAGAACCCCTGCTCTGGCTGCGCGAGCTCTCGCGCTCCCGTGGCACCCACGGATCCGCAGGAGTGGATGTTCGGGTCGATCTCGGACGCGATGCCAGCGACCGCCTCGAGCGCGGGATCGAGATCGATCCGGAGCTCTCGCAGCATCTCAGTGTCCGGCCGAAAGCCCGTGAGTGCGAACACGCGACCGACACCTTCCACCTCGCGCCCGTCTTCGGCGACCACGGTCAGCCCGTCAGCGGTCTGCCGGAACTCGGCGACCCGGAATCCGGTCACCAGCTGCACGACACCCTCGTCGACCATCTTGCGCGCGCGAGAGCCGAGCGCGGCGCGTTCGGGAAGCTCATCTCCGGCGCCGCCTCCGAAGACGTTCGTTGCCGCCCCCCTACGGAGAATCCAGGTGACGCGGGTGCCAGGGGCCCGTCGTGCCAGCTCGCTCAATCTCAGGACGGCGTGCGCGGCAGAGTGCCCCGCTCCCACGACGACGACCTGCGACCCCGCGAGCTCTGCCACATCGGCCGGGATGCGGTACGAGATCAGATCCGATGCTGCGGCCTCCCCGAGGGCGGGATATCCATCCGCTCCCGCCGGATTCGGAAGAGCCCAAGTGCCGCTCGCGTCGATGACAGCGCGAGCGAGAACTCGCGACTCCTGTCCGTCCGCGCTGACCGTATGCACGACGAAGGGCTGGCCCCTGCGACCGCCCTCGACGACCTTGTCACGGCCGTGACGAGCGACTCCGGTGACGGTCGTCGCGTAGTGGATCCGCTCACCCAAGGCATTCGCCAGAGGCGCCAGGTAGCCGTCCACCCAGTCGGCACCGGTCGGATATCCCGACACCGGTGCAGCCCAGCCGGTCGTCTCAAGAAGACGACGTGCTGCAGCGTCCACGAGCTCCGGCCAGGCCGAGAACAGGCGCACGTGTCCCCACTCGGAAACCGCAGCAGCAGGCCCCTCACCACGCTCGATCACCATCACGTTCTCGTCGCGTTCGACGAGATGCGCCGCGGCGGCGAGGCCCTGCGGACCCGCTCCGACGATGACGACAGGTAGCTCAGACATGACATCTCCTCACATTGACAAAGTTCAATATGAAGACTGTCGCTCACCTATCGAAGGTTGTCAATACGTGGCAGACTAGATCCGTGAGCGTGTCAACGACAATCGAAGCGACATCCTGCTGCGTTCCGCCAATAGCACCCTCGATGACCGTCGAGGATGCGGAACGCGTTGCCCGGGTCTTCAAAGCGCTCGGCGACCCCACGCGCGTCCGACTGTTGTCGCTCATCGCCGCCGGAGCTGGCGGAGAAGCGTGCATCTGCGACCTGACCGAGCCTGTGGGACTCTCGCAGGGCACGGTGTCCCACCACATGAAACTGCTCGCGGAAGCGGGACTGGTCACGCGAGAACAGCGCGGCAAGTGGGCGTACTTCGCTCTGAACGTCGACGCGATGGATGCGGCTGCCGCTGCTCTCCACGCGGTCTGAGCACCTCGATCGTCAGAGCTCGCGGAGCTCCGAGGTCATCTCCCCGCCGGCGTCCCCCGTGTTGACGGTCCCCTTCGGCTCCAAGAGGATGGCGTGCACTTCTTCGTCGGCTCGCGGGCAGTGCTCCACACCCTTCGGCACGACGAACACGTCGTTCGGTCCCAGCTGATCCGAACACCCCGCGCTCCCCCGGTACTGTCGTATCCGGAAGAACGGAGCCGGAGATGAACGCCCTCGACGCATTCGGCACCATCGCCGAGGTCTTGTCCTGGATCGGGCTCGGCATCGGCCTGCCCCTGCTCGTCATCGTGCTCCTGGTGAAGATGCATGACGGCTCCTGGCTGCCTCAGGAGGTCGTCATCGTCGAGGAGCAGGATGGCCGGGCACGCGCCCGCTGGTTCGCGGCCGGCGATTTCCGGGAACGAGCGCTCCGCTCCGACGAGTCCGTCCACTGGCGCGGACGTGAGGAAGTCGACGCGTTCGTCAGCGCGCGTCACCCCGGCCTGATGCGGTTCGAGCCCCGACGACCGCTGCTCCATGCCTTCCAGGTGCTCGGGATCACTCTGGCCGCGGTCGGAGGCTGTGCGGTCGTCCTCTCCGTCGTCCTGCTGTTCGTCGGCTGAGGCACGGAGTCCGCACACAGTGTTCGCGGGCAGGATGGAAGACATGTCCGCATCACCGCTCGCCGCACGTCCCTGGCTCGATTCCTATGCGGACGGCGTTCCCGCCGAGATCGAGGAACCATCGCAGACGCTGCCCGAGATGCTCGCCGCGAGTGTCAAGGCGTTCTCTCGACGACCGGCGCTGGACTTCTTCGGTGCCGTCACGTCGTACCGTGACCTCGGCGAGCAGGTCGAACGGGCCGCCGAGGGATTGCGTCGGCTCGGGGTCGGCGCCGGCGACAGGGTGGCCCTGGTACTGCCCAACTCCCCGCAGCACGTCGTGGCGTTCTATGCGATCCTCCGGCTCGGGGCGATCGTGGTCGAGCACAACCCGCTGTACACCGCACGCGAGCTTCGCCACCAGTTCGAAGATCATGGGGCGCGGGTCGCCGTCGTGTGGGACAAGTCCGCCGACACGATCGCTGGATTCCCCGCCGACGTCAGGGTCGAGCACATCGTGAGCGTCGACATCACCGAGGCGATGCCGCTGTCGAAGCGCCTCGCTCTCCGTCTGCCTCTGCCCAAAGCCCGCGAGGCCCGCGCGAAGCTCACCGGCACCCCGAAAGCGCGGCACCTGATCGCGTGGAAGCAGCTCGCTGCGCACCGACGCATCTCACGCCGAGTGCCGGGGCCGACCTTGGACGACACCGCGCTCCTGCAGTACACCAGCGGCACGACGGGCGTCCCGAAGGGAGCGATCCTCACCCACTCCAACCTCCGAGCCAATGCGATGCAGGGGCGGGCGTGGGTGCCCGGACTCGTCGACGGCGAGGAGACCTTCTACGGTGTGCTGCCGCTGTTCCACGCGTACGGCATGACTCTGTGCCTGACCTTCGCGATGAGCATCGGAGCGCGGCTGGTCCTGTTCCCCGCGTTCGACCTGGGCCTGGTCACGGCTGCGGCACGGACGACTCCACCCACGTTCCTTCCGGCCGTGCCGCCGATCTACGACGCTCTCGCCCGCGCAGCCGCCCGAGGGACCATCGACCTCTCGACCGTGCGCTTCGCCATCTCCGGAGCGATGAGCCTCCCTGTCGCGACGGTGAAACGCTGGGAGGAGGCGACCGGCGGCCTGCTCGTCGAGGGCTACGGCATGACGGAGAGCTCGCCGGTGGCGCTCGGCAACCCGATGGGCCCGACACGTCGCCCCGGCACCGTCGGTGTGCCCTTCCCGAGCACGGAGATCCGGATCGTGGACCCCGCTGACCCCGATGTCGACCTGTCCGCCGGCGATCCAGGGGAACTGCTCCTGCGCGGCCCGCAGGTGTTCCAGGGGTACTGGCGTCGTCCGGGTGAGACGGCCGACGCGCTGCTGCCCGACGGGTGGCTCCGCACAGGCGACATCGCCCAGGTCTCGCCCGACGGCTTCGTGACCATCGTCGACAGGCTCAAGGAACTCATCATCACGGGAGGCTTCAACGTGTCGCCGAGCGAGGTGGAGGATGCGCTCGTCGCCCACCCCGATGTCGAGGCCGCAGCGGTCGTCGGCCTCCCCAAGCCGCACGGTGGAGAAGAGGTCGTCGCGGCAGTGGTGCTCCGCGACGGAGCTGCTCTCGAGGTCGATGCGCTGCGCGACTTCTGCCGCACCCGGCTCACGCCCTACAAGGTGCCGCGACGGATCACGGCCGTCGACGACCTCCCCCGGTCCCTCATCGGCAAGGTGCTGCGGCGCCAAGTGCGCGACCAGCTGCTCGCCGACCGCTGAGTCCGCTGAATCCTGGCGTCGATCACCGACGGCGAGCCCGCCTAACGCGCAACGCCGTCCGGCCGACAGTCACCCCCGACAGCCCAGGACGGGCCGTCGGGTCTGTGCTCTTCGGAACGCGGACGGATCTTTCCAGGATGGAGCCCATGATCGTCCTCACGCGCCTGAACCGTTCGCGGTTCGCGGTGAATCCCGACCTGATCGAACGTGTCCAGGCAACGCCGGACACGACGCTCATCATGGTCGACGGTGCGACCTTCGTCGTCACCGAGACGATGGATGACGTGATCGCGCAGATCACCCGGTTCCGCGCCGGGGTGCTGGCAACCGCCGCCGCCCTGATCACCGCAGCGGGAACCGATTCCGCGGCCCCCGCTTCTGAGGTCGGTCTCTGATGGATCCGTCTCTCATCCTCGGACTGATCCTCGCGTTCGGCGCCCTGATCGCCATGATCAACCTCGAGGGCGCGACCCTCGGATCGCTGCTGATCCCCGCCCCGATGGTGCTGGTCTTCGGAGCCACGATCGCCGTCGGCATCGCGAGCGGCACCATGCGCGATGCGCTGCATGCGGTCAAATCGCTGCCCCGCGCATTCCGCGGTGAGCGCCGCACCGCGTCGAGCATGATCGACACGGTGGTCGGCTACGCCGAGAAGGCGCGTGCCGAAGGGCTCCTCGCCCTCGAGCAGGGACTCGAGGACGAGAAGGACCCGTTCCTGCGCCAGGCACTGCAGAGCATCGCCGACGGCACGGACGCGGAAGACCTGCGCACACTGCTGGAGGACGAGCTCACCTCGACCGCCGCCCGCAACCGCACCGCCTCACGCTTCTACATGACGCTCGGAGGCTTCGCGCCAACGGTCGGCATCATCGGCACCGTCGTCTCCCTCACGCACGTGCTCGAGAAGCTCGACAAGCCGGACACCCTCGGTCCGATGATCGCGACAGCATTCGTGGCGACGCTGTGGGGTCTGCTCTCGGCAAACTTCATCTGGCTGCCCATCGGCGGTCGCCTGCAGCGGCTCGGCGAGCTCGAAGTCGAGCGCATGACGGTGCTCATGGAGGGCATGCTCGCGGTCCAGGCCGGCGCTCCGCCCCAGTTCGTGAATGAGCGTCTGCGAGCGCTGGTGTCCGAGCGTCCCTCTGCCCGATCCGGCCGGAAGGCCCGCACCTCAGCAGCCGAGGAGACGGAGCAGGCGTCATGAGCGTCCGTGCCCGTCGCCGCGTGCCGCAGGAGGAGCACAGCGGTCCGGACGAGCGGTGGATGGCGTCCTATATGGACATGGTGACCGTGCTGATGTGCATGTTCATCGTGCTGTTCGCCATGTCGACCGTCGACCAGGAGAAGTTCGAGGCTCTGAGCGCTTCTCTCGCCACGGGCTTCGGGCAGGAGCCGTCCGACGAGATCGACGCCACCACGGGCGTGGTCGTGCCCCCGGAGCTGGTCGACGAGAAGGGCGAGGACTTCGCCGACGTCGACCTGGCCGCCGCGCAGACCGAGTTCAACGAGCTCTCGGCGCTTCGCGAGCGTCTGCGCCAGGTGCTCGCCGACAACGGTCTCGAGACGGATGTCACCTTCACGATCGACGAGCGCGGCCTCACGATCGGGCTGGTGAGCGCGGAGACGTTCTTCGACACGAACAGCACGACGCTCAGCGACAAGGCGCTCCTGGTCCTCGATGCGCTCGGCTCCGTACTGGTCACCACCACCAACGAGATCTCGGTCGAGGGCCACGCCGACGTGCGTGGGTCGGTCGCCCCGTACCCGACGAACTGGGAGCTCTCCGCCGGCCGCTCGACGCAGGTGCTGCGACACCTCGTGGAGGCCTCGGGTCTTCCCCCCGCCCATCTCAAGTCCGTCGGCTTCGGCGACACGCGTCCTGTCGCCGCCGGAGATGCACCGGACGCACTGGCCCAGAATCGCAGGGTCGACATCGTGGTCCTGTCCGATGCGAACGAGGAGGTGCGAGCCCTCATCCCCCAGGCCCAGGCGGGGAAGCCGGCCTCCTGAGCACCCTTCCCTCCTAACGCACGCCGATCACCGCCCGATAGTCCGGTTCGTGGTGATCGATAACAGCGTGCGCTCCGAAGTGCGCGCGGGGACGACGGCGAAGGCCCCCGAAGTCGAGGTGTACGACTTCGGCCGTTCCGCGACCCTCTCCCGCGAGCACACCCGCGCCCTGGAACTCGCCTTCGAGACGTTCTCGCGGCAGTGGTCGGCGCAGCTGTCGGCGAAGATCCACGTGCGGGCCACGATCGCGGTCGAGCACGTCGGGATGATGACCTACGGCGAGTACGCCCAGTCCCTCCCCACCACGACCACCATGATCGTGTGCGCGCTCCCCGAATCCGAAGAGCGCCTCATCGTGCAGCTGCCCACCTCCGCCGCGACGGCGTGGATCGTGCAGATGGTCGGCGGCCGTGCATCGACCGCCTCGGAGGACCGCACCTTCACCCCGATCGAGCAGGCCCTGATCCGCTCGTTGATCGTCGACGCGATCGACCACCTCACCGGGGCGCTCGATGGTCTGCTCCCCGTCGGCGTCTCGTTCAGCGGCATCCAGTACAGCTCGCAGTTCGCGCAGGTCGCGGCTGCCGGTGAGCCCGTCATCGTCGCGCGGTTCTCGATGCGTCTGGCTGGTCGCACGGTGCCGACGAGCGTGATGCTGCCCGCCTCGGTGCTCGCCGGATTCACCGTGCGTCCCTCCGACCTCGAGCGCACTGCCGCACCCGACCGGATCCGCCGCCAGGTCGAGGTGGCACCGGTCGACGTGGCTTTGCGGCTCGCACCCCGAACGGTGCTGCCGCGCGAGGTGCTCGATCTCGCTGTGGGCGACGTCATTGCCTTCCCGCACTCCGCCGACCGTCCGATGGTCCTCACCGTCGGCGATCAGACCATCGCGACCGCTGCCGTTGGCAGCGCGGGCGCGCGGCTGGCCTGTGTCGTCACCACCACCGTCCCCGATCCCGCATCCGCCGAGGAGTCCGCGTGAGCAGCACCACCACCTACGAGTCCGCCGTCGCCGCCGCCTTCGCCGCATCGCTCCCGACGCCCTCCCCGCTCGTCGCACGCGCCTCCCAGGTCTCGGGCGACACCGGCGACGCCGTGATCGTGCAGTTCGTCGGCGAGGCCAGCGCCCAGCTCGCCGTGCAGCTCTTCGAGCCGGAGATCCTGGTCGACGGGCTCGGCGGCACACCGCTCACCGATCGGTTGCGCGATGCCCTCGAAACCGCGACCAGCGCACTGGGCTCCGGCGCTCTCGGCGAGGCCGCCGTGGGCGATGCCTCCGCCCTCTTCGCGGACCCGGCTGTGCAGCTGTTCGATCTGCAGGACGACGCCGACCACACGGTCGGACGCCTGGCCGTCGTCGTCACCCGCGCGCCGGCAGGAGCCGCGAACCCGTCCCGCCGGCTGCACCGCATCGCCGGCGTCGAGATGGAGCTCACCGTCGAGATCGGCCGCACCAGGATGGCGGTGCGCGACGTGCTGGACCTGGAACCCGGACGCATCGTCGAGCTCGACCGCTCCGCCGGCGCCCCCGCAGACATCAAGCTCAACGGACGCGTCATCGCCCATGGCGAGGTCGTCGTGGTCGATCAGGACTACGCGGTGCGCATCACCCGCATCCTCGAGAACGTCGAGGCCTGACCCTGGACGACCTCCTGCTCGGCCTGCGGGTCGTGCTCTCGCTCGCCGCAGTACTCGGAGTGCTGTGGTTCCTGCAGCGCCGTGTCGCGCGCACGCAGGCCCGTCGTCGCGACAGTGAGGCGATCACGGTGCTCGGACGCCAGGGAGTCGGCCCGAAGGCGCAGATCGTCGTGATCCAGACCGAGGACGCCCGATACGTGCTCGGCGTCACGGAGCACGGCGTGAACGTCGTCGATCGGCTGCCGGTCAAGCGGACCGACACCTCGGAGGAGACACCCCGCCCGGCATGGTCGCCGGCGACCACGGAAGCGGCGTCCGACGCCGCGGAGTTCGACCGGATCCTGGCCGCGGCGGCCCTGACGGAATCGACGGACATCCCTCCGGAGTCATCGGCGCCGCAGCGCCGTGTGCGGCACCGCAACGATCCGCTGCGCGGCTCCATCCTCTCCCCCGAGACGTGGCGGCAGACCGCCGAGGCCATCCGGCGCACCCGATGAGCGTCACCCGTGGGGTCGTCGACGGGCGCGCGCTGCGACGAATCGCGCTGATCCTCGCCGCGGCACTCGCACTCGTCGTGGTCCTCACCCTCATCACGGGCACGGCCGCCCACGCACAGGTGACCCCGGACGATCAGGGCGAGGGCGTCACGATCGACATCAACGGCGTCGACGGCGGTCCGTCGGGGTCGATCCTGACCCTGCTAGGCATCACGCTGCTCTCGGTCGCCCCCGCGTTGCTGCTGATGATGTCGTCGTTCACGAAGATCTTTGTCGTGCTGGCGATGACCAGGAACGCCCTCTCGTTGCCGACCATCCCCCCGAACCAGGTGCTGGCGGGGCTGTCCCTCTTCCTGTCGCTGTTCATCATGTGGCCGGTGCTCACCGAGATCAACACGGTCGCGGTGCAGCCCTACATCGACGGCTCGCTCTCGTTCACACAGGCCATCGACGTGGGCCAGCTGCCCCTGCAGGAGTGGATGCTCCGCTTCACCCGCGAAGAGGACCTCGCGCTCATGACACGGATGGCCGGCCAGCCCAACCCCGAGGACCCCTCGAGCGTCCCGATGTACACGCTCATCCCCGCGTTCATGATCTCCGAGCTGCGCGCGGCGTTCATCATCGGCTTCGTGATCTTCATCCCGTTCCTGGTGATCGACCTCGTCGTGGCAGCGGCGCTGATGTCGATGGGCATGATGATGCTCCCGCCCGTCATGATCTCGCTGCCGTTCAAGATCCTGCTGTTCATCCTCGTCGACGGCTGGGGGCTCATCATCAGAGCCCTCCTGGAGAGTTACGGAGGGGTCGGATGAGCCCCGAGGCGGTCATCGACATCGGCACGCAGGGACTGATCATCGCGGCGAAGCTCGCCGCCCCCGTCCTGGTCACCGCGCTCGTCGTCGGCTTCGCGATCTCGCTGTTGCAGTCCATCACCCAGGTGCAGGAGGTGACGCTGTCGTTCGTCCCGAAGATCGTCGCCGTCGGCATCGCACTGTTGATCGCCGGCAACTGGATGATCGCCGAGATGATCGCCTTCACCAACGAGATGTTCGCCCGTATCCCCTCGCTGTTGAGTGGATGACGGCGTGTACATCCCCATCGATTTCGCGTGGCTGGAGGCCACGATGCTCACCGCGGTGCGCATCACGGCCTTCATCATGATCGCTCCGCCGTTCTCCTACGGGGCGGTCCCGGTGCGCGTGAAGGCGATGCTCGCGATCGGACTCTCCCTCGCCGTCGGCACCGCCGTCGCCCCCGGGTACGAGAACCTCGACACCGGTCCCTTCCTCGGCGCGCTCGTCCTGCAGCTCGTCACGGGTGCCCTGCTGGGGTTCCTGGTGCTGCTGTGCTTCTCCGCGCTCCAGGCTGCGGGAAGCCTGATCGACGTCTTCGGCGGGTTCCAGCTCGCGCAGGCGTTCGATCCCCACTCGATGGTCAACGGCGCGCAGTTCACCCGGCTGTTCCACATCACCGCGCTCACGCTGCTGTTCGCCTCGGGCGGGTACCAGCTGATTTTGGCCGGGCTCGCGCGGAGCTTCGAGGCCGTGCCCGTCAACGGTGTCTTCCAAGTGGCAGGTCCTGCCGAACTGCTCGTCGACGGGGTGACGCAGCTCGTGCTGGCGGCCGTGCAGATCGCTGGACCGCTCGTGCTCGTGCTGTTCCTCGCCGATGTCGGGCTCGGGCTCATCACCCGTGTCGCCCCTGCCCTGAACGCGTTCGCGATGGGCTTCCCGGTGAAGATCCTGCTCACGCTGCTGCTCGCCGGAGCCGTGTACGCCGTGCTCCCCGGCATCGTCGACGCCCTCGCCGCCAACGCCCTGCGGATGATGCAGGGGGTGCACCGATGAGCGGGACCGATACCGGCGAACGCAGCGAGAAGGCGACGGACAAGCACCTCAGCGAAGCGAGGAAGAAGGGACGCCTGTCACGCAGTCAGGACCTCACGGCCTGGCTCGGTATCGGCGCGGCGGCCGTCACGATGCCCGCCGCGATCGCGCTCGGTGCATCGGCGGGGACGGAGCAGCTGCTCACGCTCGACTCCCTGGTCGCGGCGCCGACGCCGGAGGCCGCGCTCGCAGCGCTCGGCCGCGGCCTGGCCTCCGTGCTCCCGACGCTCACCGTGATGCTGACGGCCGTCGCGATCGTCACCCTGATCGGCGCGGTCATCCAGGGCGGTGTGCACCTGCGCCCTCTGACGGGCCGCTTCGAGCAGTTCAACCTCGTCAACGGCGTGCGCCGCGTGTTCGGCATGCAGGCTCTCTGGGAGGGCGCTAAGGCCCTCATGAAGACCGCCGCCATCGGCATCGCCCTCTGGTTCGTGATCGCGAGCCTGATGCCCGTGCTGACCGCGAGCGGGGCGCACTCCGTAACCCGACTGCTCGGCACCGCGAGCGAAGGCACGACCGCCCTGCTGCAGACCGCGATCGGCGTGGGGCTGGCCCTCGCCGCGATCGACATGTTCGTGGTGATGCGACGCAACCGCAAGCACACGCGCATGACCAAGCGCGAGATCCGCGACGAGAGCAAGAACTCCGAAGGCGATCCGCTCATCCGCCAGCAGCGCCGTTCACGGCAGCTCGCTGTCAGCCGCAACCGCATGATCGCGGCCGTCGCCGGCTCCGATGTGGTGGTGGTCAATCCCACCCACATCGCCGTGGCACTGCGGTACGAACCCGGCAGGGCCGCGCCCAAGGTGGTCGCGAAGGGCAGCGGCGTGATCGCGGAGCGCATCCGCGACGAGGCCGTGCGCGCCGGTGTCCCACTGGTGCGCGAGATCACCCTCGCCAGGGCTCTGCACGCCGCCTGCGAGCTCGGGCACGAGATCCCCGAAGACCTGTACAACGCCGTGGCCCGTGTGCTCGTGTTCGTCGACTCGCTGCGACGACGCGGGGCCGCCCGCGGCATCCACTCCCTTCCCTACCGGAGGACCGCATGAGACAGCTGCTTCCCAAGCTCGGAGTGCCGATCGGCGTCGTGGGCATCATCATGCTCCTCGTCGTGCCGGTGCCGCCGTTCCTGCTCGACATCCTCATCATCCTGAACATCATGTTCGCGCTCGTGATCCTGCTGACGTCGATGTTCGTGAAGAAGCCGCTCGACTTCTCGGTCTTCCCCTCGCTGCTGCTCGTGGCGACGCTGTTCCGCCTGGGGCTCAACGTGGCCTCCACCCGTCTGGTGCTCGGCGAGGCGTATGCGGGGCAGGTGATCGAGGCCTTCGGCGCCATCGCGGTCGGCGGCTCGCTCATCATCGGCGCCGTCGTGTTCCTCATCCTCGTCGTCATCCAGTTCGTCGTCGTGACCAAGGGTGCGGAGCGCGTGGCCGAGGTCGGCGCACGATTCACGCTCGACGCGATGCCCGGCAAGCAGATGGCCATCGACGCCGACCTGAACGCCGGACTCATCACCGATGCGGAGGCCCGCGAGCGCCGCGCCGAGGTGGCGGCCGAGGCCGACTTCTACGGAGCCATGGACGGTGCGTCCAAGTTCGTGAAGGGCGACGCGATCGCCGGTCTCGTCATCATCATCATCAACATCGTCGGCGGCATCGCCATCGGGATCGTGCAGCACGGCATGACGATCGACGAATCCGTGAGCACCTACAGCCTGCTGACGATCGGCGACGGTCTGGTCACGCAGATCCCCGCCCTGCTGATGGCCGTCTCCACCGGCATGATCGTGACCCGCTCCACGGCGGAGGCGGAGATGGGGACGGCGGCGTCCGCCCAGCTCGGCCAGTCCCGCAATGCGCTGATCATCGCCGGATGCGCCGCGATCATCATGTCGCTCATCCCGCACATGCCGATGCTGCCGTTCGTCGCGATCGGCGCGACGCTGCTGCTGATCGCGCAGCGGATCAAGGCCACCCAGAAACGCGAAGAGGCGGCTGCGGTGCAGAGCCCGTCGACGGTTCCGACCGACCAGCCGGAGGAGCTCATCGAGAAGATGCGTGTGCATCCGCTCGAGATCCTGCTCGCCCCCGACATCGTGGATCTGGTCACCGGGGGCCCGGACGACCTCCTCGCACGCGTGAAAGCCCTCCGACGCCGTATCGCCCTCGATCTGGGGCTGGTCGCGCCACCGGTGCGCACCCGCGACAGCATCGAGCTGCCGCAGGCGACCTACGTCATCCGGATCGCCGGGGTCGAGACCGGTCGCGGTACGGCACCCGTCGGGTCGGTGCTCGCGCTCGGACAGGGGCTGGACAGTCTTCCCGGCACGGCGACGCTCGACCCGGTCTTCGGTCTCGAGGGCAAGTGGATCCCCATGGAGATGCGCCACAGCGCGGAGTTCGCCGGGGCCACCGTGATCGACCGCGCGAGTGTGATCATCACGCATCTCTCCAGCGCCATCCACGCCCACGCCGCTCGACTGCTCAGCCGCGAAGACGTGCGCCAGCTCACCGACGCCCTCAAGCAGGTCTCGCCCGCTGCGGTCGAGGAGCTCACCCCTGCTCTGCTCTCACTGGCAGAGGTGCAGCGCGTGCTGCAGGGCCTCCTGGCGGAGCGGGTCCCCATCAACGACCTCAGCCGCATCTACGAGGCTCTCGCGTTGCGGGCCAGGGTGTCCACCGAGCCGGAGGGCCTGATCGAGGCCGCCCGCGCCGCCCTCGGCCCGGCGATCGCCGCCCGTTTCGCCGATGCCGGAACCCTGCGCGTCGTCATGATCAACCCGCTGCTGGAGCAGGCCATGCTCGAGAGCCTGCGCTCGAGTGACGAGGGCAGTCAGATCGTGTTCGATCCGCAGCGCATGGAGACCGTGATCGAGTCCGTGAAGCACGCCGTCTCCTCGGTGCGGGAAGGCGGCGAGCCGGTACTCGTGTGCGCACCCTCGCTGCGACCGGCCGTGCGGCGCCTCATCTCCGCGCAGACCGACGGCCTCCCCGTGCTGTCGTACAACGAGGCGACTGCCGCGGCTCTCACGATCGAGACGGTGGGCGTCGTGCACGACATCCCCGCACCGGCGGTCGGCGTCGTCCCCGCAGCACTAGGCTGAACGAATGCTGGTGTTGACGAGGCGGATCGGTGAGAGCGTGCGCATCGACGGCGACATCGAGGTCACGCTGCTCGAGATCAAGGGCGACAGCGTGCGCATCGGCGTGAAGGCGCCGCGCGAGACGCGCATCCAGAGGACCGAGATCATCGAGGCCGTGGTCGCCGAGAACGTGTCGGCCGCCGCCGAGACGGGTGACGACGCCGAAGGCGCGATCGTCGCTGCCCTCGCGCGAGGACGAGAGACCCGCACGCGGTAGTCAGCCCGCCGGTCGCACGCCGATCAGGTCGTCCGCGTTGGCGCGCTTCCACTGGTCGCCGCCCGCCGCCCTGGCTCTGACCGCGGCCCGGTCCGCCGCTGCCCGCAGCAGGTCGTAGTCGTAGCCGACGACGGACACGGGCGCCCAGCCGATGCTGGCGGAGGAGCGGATACCACTCGCGGAGGCTCCCCTCTCGAGCATGGCGATGCGGGTGAGCATGGCGCGCAGGTGATACCGCACCGCTTCGTCGCTGCCACGGATGATCACGACGGCCCGCCCGTCCTCGATCCGATCGGCGTCCGCCGATGCCGGCAGCGCGTCTTCGATGTCGTCGTGGAAGCGATCGACGATGCGGGCGAACTCCGCTCCGGTCGATGCTTCGCGGAGGTCGACCGGATCGTCGAGGCGGATGTCGAGGACGGACCACGGCTGGTCGTTCTGCGCTTCGGCTTTGCGCAGACGTCTGCGGGCGCGATCCGCCCCGTCGGTGCTGCGACCGGCAGCGGCCTTCTCCCCCACGCGCACCAGCAGCACGAGGGTGAAGGCCGCGCAGGTGCTCACCACGAGGGTCCCGACGGCGTTCATGCCGCGCAGCGCGCTCAGTTGCTCCTGGGTTCCCGCACCGCCCACGACGAGGGCGGAGGCGGCGCTCACGACCGCCACGACCACGAATCCGCACGAGGCGAGAGCCAGCGGCAGCACGATGTCCCTGGCCACGGGCCGTCCGCGCAGGAGCTCGTACGCGACCATGCCGGCGAACACCCCGCTGACGAGGAAGACGACGTGGAAAGTGGGCAGATACCAGGGCGTCTCCGTCGTCGCCACGAGAAGCACGGGGGCGGCCACCAGGAAGGGGATCACCGCCCACCAGGATGCGCGGCGACCGAAGTGCAGCCGCAGTCCGATCCACACCAGCGGCTCGAAGCACAGCATCAGCGCAGAGGCCGCGGCGCGCAGCATCTGCTCATCGGTCTGCTGCCCGGCCAGCCACAGGTAGGCCCCGAGCATCCCGAGCCCGAACGCGCCGGCCCAGGTCACCGTCGCGCGGCTCGGGCGGGCGAGTGTGCCGAGCCCCACCACCAGCGCTGTCAGCACGGTGACGACGGCCACCATGCTGGTGGTGATGTCGACGCTCACCGGAACGAGCGGACTCATGTGTGCTTCTCCTTCGCTCGGTGATGCGGGAACCGCAGTGTCACCCTGGTTCCGGTGCCGGCCTCGCTGACCACATCGATGGTGCCCTCGTGGGCGGCGACGATCTCCCTGGCGATCCCCATCCCGAGCCCCGTTCCGCCGATGCCGGCGCGCATCGCGCTGTCCGCACGGAAATAGGGCTCGAACACCCGCGAGAGGTCTTCGGGAGACATCCCCGTACCGTTGTCGGAGACAGCGAGTTCCGCGTACCCATCGGGCCCTGTCGAGAGGTCCACGGTGATGATCCCTCCGGCGGGGGTGTACTTGACGGCGTTGCTGAGCAGGTTGTCCAGCACCTGGCGCAGGCGGAAAGCGTCGCCGGAGACGACGAGTCCGCCCTCCCCCTCCACGGTGAGGGTCTGTCTGCTGCCGGCGATGAGCGGTGAGTACGAAGCGGCGGACGCCTCGACGAGTTCGCGCAGGTCCACAGGGGCGAACGGCTCCGGGGCCGTATGGCTCGTCTGCTCCAGGATGCTCCCGACGAGCTCCTGCATACGATCGCCCGCGTGCGCGATGATCTCCAGCTGAGCGGGCACCCTCCCCGGGAGGTCCTCGCGTTCGCGCAGCAGCTCCACGTGGCCGATGATCGCGGTGAGCGGGTTGCGCAGCTCGTGCGAGACGACCGCCGTGAACGCCCTGCGCTCCTCCTCGGCCTCGAGCATCGCGGTCACATCATCGATCACGACCAGAGTGATGTCCTCCCCCTCGCCGGCCGTGGCCATCGGCTGTGTGCTCACCTCCAGCGCCCTCCACTGTCCACCGCCGTCGAACAGCCAGACCCGCTCGGACTGCAACGTCTCTCCGCGCGCCGCCCTTGCCAGCGTCGTGCGCGTCTGCGGCACGGCATGGCCGCGACGCGCGTCGTACTCGACCGAGGCGGAGGGCAGAGCGGCGCCGAAGCGGTCGCGCCCGTACAGAGACCTGTACGCGTCGTTCATCTGCAGGATGCGACCGGACGATGTGACGACGACGAGCGCGGCGCCCAGCGCGTCGACGATCTGCGAGACCCTGCGCTGGTTGGCTTCGGCGCGCTCGGCCGCGCGATTGACCTGCTCCGACCGCCGTTGGAGGAGTCGGCGTGCCGCACGAGAGCGCTGAGCGCCGATGCGCACCGTGACGCCGAGGAACCCGAGGGTGATCACGAGCGTCAACAGCCGCAGCAGGATGTCCGCCGGAGTGCCGTTCTGATCCGCGAAGACCACGAGAGTGCCGCTGATGAAGGCGATGCCTCCGAGCACCCACGGCAGGGAGAAGTAGGTCGCCAGCCAGACCACGGGGAAGACCCAGAGGAAGCCCAGGCGGATGTCGGGCGCGTTCGTCGTGAAGCCGACGGCGAGGGCGTCCAGGAGCGGGATGGCAGCCACCGCGCTGTGCGGGAGTCGATGCCAGGGCACGGCCAGAGTCACCAGAGTGGTCACGACGACGAGGGCGATCCCCGTGACGATCAGAGGGTTGGCGAAGGTCTGGGGCTTGAAGGCGGTGATCATCACCACGATGGCGACGATGCTGCCCATGAACACCAGTTGCCATCGCCAGATCGAGACGGTGCGGATCATGCTCTTCGCCCGCCCTCCGGTCGATCCTCAGCTTTCCCGCAAGATTACTCAAAGATCGGTGCAGCCCGCTCTTCGGGCGGCCTCTCACCCCTAGCATTCTGAGTGGGGCCGAAACTGCGACTGGGGAACAACGCAGACGCCGGGGCCAGGCGAGTGGGGATTCGCAGGCATCCGGGGCCGCGGCTGGGGAGCCGCGGCTCCGCCCCGGTCAGTTCGTTTCGATCGTTGCGGGGGTCAGGCGGTAGCCGACCCCGCGCACGGTCTCGACGTAGCGAGGGGCGCTCGTGCTGTCACCGAGCTTTCGCCGCAGGTTGGCGATGTGCGTCTCGATCGCGCGCTTGTCCGGCTCGCTCACGTAGTCGCTCGAGCCCGGGGGAAGGCCGCGCAACCCCCGGGCGAGCTCGGCCTTGCTGCATACGCGCTGCTTCGCCTCGAGCAGTGCGGCGAGCAGATCGAACTCGGTCGGGGTGAGGTCGATCCGCCGTTGCCCGATCAGGACCATCCGCGTGTCGAGGTCGAGGCTGAGGTCCCGGTGCACCCGCCCACGCCAGGTGAGCACGGTCGCGCCGTCGGCCACGGGTTCGGGTTCGACCGGGGCACGCAGGCTCGACGCACTGCGGACGTCCGGCAGTCGAGGACGACGCAGGAGCGCCTCGATGCGGGCACGCAGCTCGCGCGGGCGGAACGGCTTCACCAGATACTCGTCGGCACCGGAGGTGAGCCCCAGAACCACGTCGGACTCGTCGGAGAGCGCCGAGAGCATGATGATGAAGGTGTCGCTGACCCGACGGATGCGCCGCGCCACCTCGAAGCCGTCGATGCCGGGCAGGTTGATGTCGAGGGTCGTGATCACCGGCTGGTGCCGCTCGACGGCCCCGAGACCGTCCACACCCGACCCCGTGAGGATCGTCTCGAAGCCCGCCGCGAGGAAGACCTCGTCGAGCAGGGAGCGCACACCGGGATCGTCCTCGATGATCACGGCGACCAGGGCGCGGACGTCCCCCGAGCTCACGAGGCGCTCTCGCGCGTGATCGTGACGAAGCGCGGCGCGTCGGCATCCAGCTCGGACGGGTCGACATCCGCCGCTCCGACGGGCCGTTCCACCTCGATGTCCCACCACGAGTCCGCCAGCTCCTCGGCCATGCCACGCCCCCACTCGATCACCACGACGGACCGCTCGAGGTCGAGGTCGAGGTCGTCGAGCTCAGCAGCCGAGCCGAGCCGGTAGGCGTCGACGTGCACCAGTGATGCTCGGCCGACCAGGGAGGGATGAGTGCGGGCGATCACGAAGGTCGGGCTCTGCACCGGTCCGCGCACCCCCAGCCCCTCGGCGAGACCGCGGGTGAAGGTGGTCTTCCCCGCGCCGAGAGGACCGGTCAGCACGAGCAGGTCGCCCGCCTCGAGCTGCTCGCCGATGCGCAGACCCAGCTGCTCCATCTCCTCGGCGGTGGCGATCTCCCGGCGGCCGAGGAAGGCGGGATCCACGCTCACGACGTCCTCCGAGGCACCCGGGGGCCGATCCGGGTGACGATCTCGTAGTTGATGGTGTCGGCGGCTTCGGCCCAGTCCGCAGCCGAGGGCACGCCGAGGGTGGGGTCGCCGAACAGGACCACCTCATCCCCGATCGAGACGGGGGTGTCCCCGACGTCGACGATGAACTGATCCATCGCGATCCGTCCGACGTTGAGGAACCGGCGCCCGCCGATCGAGACCGGAAGCTTCCCCGAGGCGTTGCGGGGCACCCCGTCGGCGTAGCCGAGAGGAACGAGCACCAGGGTCGTGTCGCGGTCGGTGCGATGGTCATAGCCGTAGGAGACCCCGGTTCCCGCCGGCACGCGACGGACGGCGGCGATCGCGCCCCGGAGGGTCATGGCCGGCCGCAGCCCGAGTTCCGCTGAACTGCGGTCGTCGAAGGGCGAGAGGCCGTAGAGTCCCACGCCGATGCGGACGGCGTCGAGGCGCATCTCGGGCAGGTCTATGGCTGCTGCCGTGGCGGCGATGTGTCGGATCTCGGGATGGACGCCGAACGACGCAGCGGTGGCGACCCCCTCTTCGAATTTCGCGAGCGCCGCCCTGTCGTCGTCCACGGAGGTGTTGGAGAGATGGCTGAACAGTCCCACGATGCGCAGGCGCCCGATGCGCTCGAGCCGCGCCGCCTCCGCCAGCACACGTCCCCAGTCCGCCGGGGCGATACCGTTGCGCGACAGCCCGGTCTCGAGCTTCAGATGCACTCCGACCGGTCGGTCGACAGCGGCTGCCGCGCCGGCTGCCTCGAGCTGATCGAACGAGGAGATCCCGACTTCGATGTCCTGTGCCGCGGCGTGCTCGAACCTCTCCCCCGGCGCATGCAACCATGCCATGATCGGCGCGTGCACGCCCTGTCTGCGCAGCTCGAGCGCCTCGGGGATCTCGGCGACGCCGATCCGCGTGGCACCGGCCGAGAGCGCGGCCACCGCTGCCGAAGCCGCACCGTGACCGTAGGCGTTGGCTTTCACGATGGCGATCACCTCGACGCCGGTGAGGCGCCGGAAGTGCCGCACGTTGTCGGCGATGGCATCGAGATCGATGGTCGCTTCTCGGAACGGGACGGTCACAGCGGTGCTCCTTCGGCGACGACGAACGCCGCGGCGAGGCCGGCGTCATGGGTGAGAGTCAGATGCAGTGTGAGGATGCCCCGTTCCTCGACGACGGCGGCCGTCGACCCGGAGAGCACGAAGTGCGGGCGACCGGAGGGTTCCGAGGCGATCTCGATCTCGGTCCAGTGCACACCGTCGGATCCGCCGAGAGCCTTGATCAACGCCTCTTTGGCGGCATAGCGCGCGGCGAGGGAAGGCAGACGTAGCGTGCGCTCCGACGGGGCGAAGAGGCGTTCGCGAAGTCGCGGCGTCCGCTCCATCGTCCGCTCGAACCTCGGGATGTCCACGAGGTCGATGCCGGTTCCGATGATCACCCGTTCAGCCTACCGAGCCTGAATCTCGTTGAAATCGCCCAAATGGCTCCGTTTCCGCTGGAAACGAAGCCATTCGCGCGAATCGGGGGCCGGGTCTACTCGACCGTCACCGACTTCGCGAGGTTGCGCGGCTGGTCGACGTCGAGTCCCTTCGCCGTGGCCAGGGCCATCGCGAAGATCTGCAGCGGCACGACGGCGAGCAGCGGCTCGAACATCGGGCCGGCGAGCGGGATGCGGATGACCTCGTCGGCGAACGGCAGCACGGCCGCGTCGCCCTCCTCGGCGATCACGATCACCCTGGCACCGCGCGCGCGGATCTCCTGGATGTTCGAGACGACCTTGGAATGCACGAGCGCCGAGTGACGCGGGGACGGCACGAGCACGAACACCGGCTGCCCCGGCTCGATCAATGCGATCGGACCGTGCTTGAGCTCGCCGGCGGCGAAGCCCTCCGCGTGGATGTAGGAGATCTCCTTGAGCTTGAGCGCACCCTCGAGCGCGATGGGGTACCCCACGTGCCGGCCGAGGAAGAGCACCGAGCGCGTGTCCGCCATCCACCCGGCGAGCTGCGTCACGTGCTCCTGCTCGCTGTCGAGGACCTTGGCGATCTTCTCGGGGAGCGCTGCGAGCTCTGCCGCGTCGAGCGAGGCGTCGGCCACGGCACCGCGGACCCGGCCCATGTGCAGCCCCAGCAGCAGGAGGGCGGTGATCTGTGCCGAGAACGCCTTGGTCGAGGCCACGGCGACCTCGGGCCCGGCGTGCGTGTAGACCACCGCATCCGACTCGCGCGGGATGGTGGCGCCCTGCGTGTTGCAGATCGACAGCGTGCGTGCACCGCGTTCGCGGGCGTACTTCACGGCCATCAGGGTGTCCATCGTCTCCCCCGACTGGCTGATCGACACGACCAGGGTGTCGGCGCCGATCACCGGGTCGCGGTAGCGGAACTCGTGTGCGAGTTCGACGTCGACGGCCACGCGTGCCCACTGCTCGATCGCGTACTTGCCCACCAGCGCCGCGTAGGAGGCCGTACCGCAGGCGGTGATGATGACCCGGTTGATGCCGACGAAGAGCTCGTCGAACCCGTCGAGCTCCGGGATCACGACCTGACCGTCCTGGATGCGGCCGCGGATGGTGTTCGCCACCGCCTCGGGCTGCTCAGCGACCTCCTTGGCCATGAAACTCGACCATCCGCCCTTCTCGGCGGCTGCCGCGTCCCATGACACGTCGAAGGGCTCCGGCTCGACGGGCGTGCCGGCGAAGTCGGTGACCGTCACGGAGTCCGGGGTGATCGAGACGATCTGGTCCTGACCGATCGCGAGCGCCTTGCGGGTGTGCTCGATGAAGGCGGCGACGTCGGATCCGAGGTAGTTCTCGCCCTCGCCGAGCCCGATCACGAGGGGGGAGTTGCGACGAGCGCCGACGACGAGGCCCGGGTGGTCCTGGTGCATCGCCAGCAGAGTGAAGGCCCCTTCCAGGCGGTTCACGATGCTGCGGAAGGCCAGCTGCAGGTCGCCGCCGTTGCCTGCGTACTCCCGTCCGAGCAGGGCTGCGGCGACCTCGGTGTCGGTCTCGCTGCGGAACACCACGCCGTCGGCGAGGAGCTCGTCACGCAAGGCCGAGAAGTTCTCGATGATGCCGTTGTGGATGACCGCGAGCTTGTCGTCATCGGCCAGGTGCGGGTGCGCGTTGCCATCGGTCGGACCCCCATGCGTCGCCCAACGGGTGTGCCCGATGCCGGTCGAGCCGTCGGGGAGCGGGGCATCGGCGAGCGAGTCGCGCAGGATGGCGAGCTTGCCCGCCTTCTTGCGCATCCCGAGCGTGCCGTCGCCATCGATGACCGCGACACCCGCAGAGTCGTATCCGCGATACTCCAGGCGTGCGAGGCCTGCGAGAAGGATGTCCTGGCTGGGGCGCGGGCCCACGTATCCGACGATTCCACACATGGGATCAAGAGTAAGGCGCGTTTTTTGCGAGTCGTCCGTACAATCGGGTGCCGGCGGCCGCCTCAGAGCTTGCGCAGGAGCACGCTCTCCACGTCGTGATCCGCGCCCTTACGCAGCACGAGCCGCGCACGGTGCCGGGTGGGCATCACGTTCTCGACGAGGTTCGGCATGTTGATCTCGTTCCAATATCCCAGTGCAGTGGTGATCGCCTCCTCGTCGGTGAGGTGCGCGAACACGTTGAAGTACGACGAGGGGTTGCTGAACGCGGCCTGACGAAGGGCGAGGAAGCGATCGACGTACCATTTCTCGATATGCGAGGTGTCGGCGTCGACGAAGATCGAGAAGTCGAAGAGGTCGCTCACGGCCACGTCGTTCGGCGCGGGCGGCGGCTGCAGCACGTTCAGGCCCTCGACGATGACGACGTCGGGGCGGCGCACCACCACGTTCGCATCCGGGACGATGTCGTAGCGCATGTGCGAGTAGAAGGGAGCACGCACCTCGGCGGCACCGCTCTTGACCTCGGTCAGGAACTCGATCAGGGCGCGGCGGTCATAGGACTCGGGGAAGCCCTTGCGGTCCATGATGCCGCGGCGCTCGAGCTCCGCGTTCGGGTAGAGGAACCCGTCGGTCGTCACCAGTTCCACCCTCGGGGTCCCCGGCCAACGGCTCATGAGTTCGCGCAGCAGGCGCGCGATGGTCGACTTGCCCACGGCGACAGACCCGGCGACTCCCACGACGAACGGGGTGGTGGTGTCGTCCTCCTGGAGGAACGAAGAGGTGGCGGCACCCAGTCGCTTCGTCGACGTCGCGTACAGGCTGAGCAATCGGCTCAGCGGCAGATACACCTCGCGCACCTCGGTGAGCGAGAGGCGATCTCCGATGCCGCGCAGCTCGACGACCTCGGTCTCCGTGAGTGGCTGGTCGAGTCCGGCGGCGAGGCGCGCCCACTCCGCACGCCCGATCTCCCGATACGGAGACAGCGGCAGCGTGGGGTCGGCGGTGGTCACGGGGTCCATCGTATCGGCGCGCTCACGGCGCGATGTCCGCGGGAGAGTATTCTCATCCCGTGCGCCTGGGAGTCCTCGATATCGGATCCAACACCGTCCACATGCTCGCGGCCGACGTCAGCCCCGGTGGACGTCCGCTCGCGACGACGAGCGACCGGACGGTGCTGCGCCTCATGCGCTACCTCACCCCCGACGGGTCCATCGCGGAGGAGGGCGTCGTCGCGCTCGAGGCCGCGGTCGCGCAGGCCCGAAGGGTCGCGGAGAGCGAGCGCGTGGATGCCCTGCTCGCCACGGCGACGAGCGCCGTGCGCGATGCCCGCAACGGCGCCGACGTCATCGCCCGCATCGAAGCAGCGCTGGGACAGAGTCTCCAGGTGCTCGACGGCGAGACCGAGGCGGAGCTGACCTTCCTCGCGGTCCGTCGCTGGTTCGGCTGGTCGGCAGGTCAGCTCCTGCTGCTCGACATCGGCGGCGGCTCACTGGAGATCGCAGCGGGAGCCGAGGAGCTGCCGGACGCTGCGGTCTCGGTCCCCCTGGGCGCGGGGCGCATGACCGTACAGTTCCTGCCGAACGACCCGCCCGGTGAGACGGACGTGGAACGACTGCGCGCGCACGCGACGGCGACGCTCGCAGAGGTGCTGCCGAGGTTCGTCGCCCTCCCCCGCCCCGATCACGTGGTGGGCTCGTCCAAGGCCATCCGTTCCTTGGCCCGATTGGTCGGATATCCGGCCCAGGGATGGTCGGGGAGCGAACGGATGCTGCTCCCCCGCACCGCTCTCGGATCGTGGATCCCCCGGCTTGCACGTCTGCCCGCGTCCGCCAGACAGGAGCTGCCCGGCATCACCCCGGATCGGACGTTCCAGATCGTGGCCGCGGCCGTGTCTCTGCATGCGGCGATGACCGCCCTCGACGTGGACGAGCTCGAGGTCTCACCATGGGCGCTGCGCGAAGGCGTGCTGCTGCGCTACATCGAACAGCTGAACTGGAGCGACTCCTCCCGTTGAGCGGTGCGTGACATCGGATGAACATCCTCTGTTGCCCGCCCGGTCCGCGCCGGTATCCTCTGATCAAGCGAGCACCGGCCCGCCCGCACGGAGGAGGACGGGAGGTGATCGCTCGGCGTCGGGGGGTGCTGAGTGGGTCCTGGAGATGAGAGCGCGATCGACTCCGCGGAGCTGAGCGCGCATGGCGTGCACGCGGTGGATGAACGTGTCCCCCTCCTGGTGACGCGGCGGACGTCGGGTCCGGTGACCCTGTTGTCCCTGCAGGGCAGCACCACGGAGCTCGCCATCGACACCACCACGACTCACCCCGACCACGCGGTCTTCGCCTTCGTCGACGCCGCAGGGCTCGCGGCGAAGGAGCAGAACGGTCCGTGGATGCCCGTCGAGAGCGGGCTCGTGCTGGCCCCGCCCGGGGTCGCGGAGCGCGTGCGGTGTGTCGGCACGTGGTACATCACCGCCGCCTATGTTCCCCGCACCGCGCTCGGGACATACGTCGCCGCACTCCTCTCCTCGACATGGATCCTCGAGGAGCGACGTCCGCTCGATCGGGCGATGCAGGCGTTCATCGAGCAGGTGCTGGCCGTCGATGACGAGACGACCGCGATCGAACGATATGCGATGGAGCATCTGATCGTGGAGATGAGCGGAGCGGTGCTGCTCGACCGCGTGGACGCCGTATCCGGACCGCGCTCAGCTCACGCCGCCCTGCGCGACCGAGCGGTCGCCCTGATCGCCCAGCAGTGCGGCGATCCGGGGCTGAACCCCGCGCGGGTAGCCCGCGAGGTGCAGACCTCCCTCCGCCAGCTCCAACTGGTCTTCGCCGAGGTCGAGAACACGGTCGCGGGCGAGATCAGACACCGACGCACGCTCCTGGCGCGGTCGCTGCTCACCGACAGCCGATACGACGATCTGAGCGTCGAGCAGATCTCGCAGCGCTCAGGTTTCGCCTCTCCGATCAGCCTTCGCCGCGCCATCGAGGAGGACTACGGTGCCACGCCCCGCGCATTGCGCACCCATCGCGACGCCGCTCGGCACGGTGGGGAACGCAAAACGGCCGACCGCTGAGATCAGCGGTCGGCCGTGTTCGGTCGCGAGGTCAGAGCGACAGACGATCCTGCACGACCTCGGCGAGGCGACCGGCGTAGGCGTGGACGGATTCCGCGTCGGAGGCTTCCACCATCACACGCACCAGCGGCTCGGTTCCGGACTTGCGCAGCAGCACCCTTCCGGAATCGCCGAGCTCCGACTCGATGTCGCGCACAGCCTGCTGCACGACCTCGTCCTCGGACACACGGTCCTTATCGACGTCGCGCACGTTGATGAGCACCTGCGGGTAGACCGTCATCACTGAGGCGAGCTCTGCGATCGACTTCTGCTGCCGCGCCATCTCGGCGACCAGGTGCAGGCCGGTGAGGATCCCGTCGCCCGTGGTGGCGAACTCGCTCATGATCACGTGACCGGACTGCTCACCGCCGAGCGCGTAGCCGCCCTCGTTCATGTCTTCGAGCACGTAGCGGTCGCCGACGGCCGTCTGCCGTACCGTGATGCCGTGCTCGCGCATGGCGACGTGCAGACCGAGGTTGCTCATCACCGTCGCGACGAGGGTGTCGTCGGTGAGGTGCCCGCGCTCCTTCATGGACACCGCGAGGATGGCCATGATCTGGTCGCCGTCGATGTGGTTACCCTCGGCGTCGACGGCAAGGCAGCGATCGGCGTCGCCGTCGTGGGCGATCCCGATGTCGGCGCCGAGGCGCACGACGGCCTCGGCGAGATTGTCGAGATGGGTCGAGCCGACGCCGTCGTTGATGTTCCAGCCGTCAGGGTCGGCGCCGATGACGGTGACCTCGGCGCCCGCATCCCGGAACGTCTCAGGAGAGACTCCTGAGGCGGCGCCGTGGGCGCAGTCGAGCACCACGTGGATACCGTCGAGGCGGTTCGGGAGCGAGCCGAGAAGATGCATGACGTAGCGGTCCTCCGCGTCGGAGAACCGGTCGATGCGTCCCACCCCGGCGCCGGTCGGGCGCAACTTCTCGCCGGACATGGCCTCTTCGATGCGCCGCTCGACCTCGTCGGGGAGCTTGCGGCCCCCGCGGGCGAAGATCTTGATCCCGTTGTCGGGAGCGGCGTTGTGCGATGCGGAGATCATCACACCGAAGTCGGCGTCACGGTCGGCGACGAGGAAGGCGAGCGCGGGTGTCGGAATGACCCCCGCCTCGAGCACGTCCACTCCCGAGGAGGCGAGACCGGCAGCGACGGACGCCGCGATGAAGTGCCCGGAGACCCTGGGGTCGCGGGCCACGACTGCGGTCAGCCGCTTGCCTTCGGCCTTGCGAGCCTCCGCAGTACGGCCCTGGCCCAGGACGACAGCAGTCGCCTGGGCCAGGGTGAGCGCCAGGTCGGCGGTGAGGATGCCATTGGCGAGTCCTCGCACACCGTCCGTGCCAAAGATCGGCATCGGAGCAGTTGACCTTAACGCTTCGAGTACTGAGGCGCCTTACGGGCCTTCTTGAGTCCAGCCTTCTTGCGCTCCTTGACGCGAGCGTCGCGCGAGAGGAAGCCGGCCTTCTTCAGGGTCGGACGGTTGTTCTCCTCGTCGATGCCGTTCAGCGAGCGGGCGATGCCGAGGCGAAGCGCACCGGCCTGGCCCGAGGGGCCTCCGCCGGAGATGCGCGCGATGACGTCGTATGCACCGGCGAGGTTCAGCACGGTGAACGGGTCGTTGATCAGCTGCTGGTGCAGCTTGTTCGGGAAGTAGTCCTCGATCGTGCGGCCGTTGACCGTGATCGTGCCCGAGCCGGGGACGATGCGCACGCGGGCGATGGCCTGCTTGCGACGGCCGACAGCGGCCCCCGGGACGCTGAGGACGGGGCGGGGAGCCGCCTCGACCGCGTCGGTCTCGGGAGTCGACGTCGAGAAGTTCTGGGGGGTTTCGGTGGTGTCCTGGATGTCAGCCACGAGTATGTCCTTAAGTCTTACGGCGCTTACTGGGCGACCTGGTCGAGGGTGTACGGCGTCGGCTGCTGCGCGGCGTGCGGGTGCTCGGCACCGACGTACACCTTGAGCTTGGACAGCTGCTGGCGGCCGATGCTGTTCTTGGGGAGCATGCCACGGATGGCCTTCTCGACAGCGCGGACCGGGTTCTTCTCGAGGAGCTCGGCGTAGGTGACCGACTTCAGGCCGCCCGGGTAACCCGAGTGGCGGTAGGCCATCTTCTTCTGGAGCTTCTGACCGGTGAGCGCGACCTTGTCGGCGTTCACGATGATGACGAAGTCACCCGAGTCGATGTGGTTGGCGAAGGTCGGCTTGTGCTTGCCACGCAGGAGCGTAGCGGCGTGCGAAGCCAGACGGCCGAGAACGACGTCGGTGGCGTCGATGACGACCCAATCGCGCTGGACTTCGCCAGCCTTGGGAGTGTAAGTGCGCGTCACGATAGTGCTGCTTTCTTGTGTCGAACGGAGAAGTTCGTGAATCCCACTCCGGGGTGGTTCTTCCCGACAGGGAGGAACACGCCAGTGGAGGGCTCACGTTCGGACGATGCGCTTTCTCCGCGGACGGGAAAGGCACCAAAGGGAAATCATACGCCACCGGTGCCGTATGCCCAAACCGCGGCTCAGTCGGGCTTGACCGTGACGAGGATCGGACGGTGATCGCTCGCCCCCTGCGGCAGGGTCGTGATGCGCTCGATCTCGAAGCCCGTCGACGTGGCGAAGTCGTAATGGCCCCGGAACACCCGGTAGCGCGTGTACGTGTGGTCGTCGCTGAGGGAGAGCGCGTAACCGTGGTCGCGCACGGCCTGACCGAGGTTCTCCTTGAAGATCGGATAGTTGTAGTCACCGACCATCAGCTGGGGCAGGCCCTCTCCGAGCGCGGCGAGCTCGGAGAGCGCGGCGCGGATCTGGTGACGGCGCAGGGAGTTCAACGCGGTCAGCGGAGCGGCGTGGAAGGAGGCGACGATGAAGTCCTGGCCGTCGTCGATGTCGCGCAATCGCGCACCGAGAACGCGTTCGTGTGCGGGTTTCGCGATCCGGTCGTGCAGGGATTTCTTGAGTCCGAGCATGCGGATCGCCTGCAGGTGGAACGTGCTCGCGCGATAGAAGAGTGCGAGTCCGAGACGGTTGCCCTGGGTGGCGTCGGCGAGCACGAGGTCGCCGATCTGCGTCGGCAGCGCGGGGACGTCGCACTCCTGCAGACAGAGGATGTCGGGATCGTGCTCGCGCACCAGAGTCACGAGCTCACCCGCGGCTCGATGCTTCTGGAGGTTGTACGAGATGACCTTCATGACCGTTCCACGCTACTCCGGCCCGCTGTGCATCGGCTCCGGGTTGCACACCGTGACTCGTCTGCGGTATTGCGCCGCATGCCCCCTGCTCGAGGCGCGCGTCAGTCGCGGTCTCGACGCGCGCGCGTCTGGATCGCTCGCGACGACAGCAGCTCGTCGGCGGGGTACCCGACCTCGGTGAGGATCAATCCCCGCGCGGCCAGCACCTTGAACTCGCTGGTGCGGGTGAGCGCATCGCGCAGCACCACGAGGTCGTCGACATCGAGGCGCCCCTCCCCCACGGCGACGCAGGCCCCGACGAGTGCGCGCACCATGCTGTGGCAGAACGCGTCGGCCTTGACCTCCGCGACGAGCACGCCGTCGGCATCACGCTCCCAGCGGTAGTCGAGCAGTGTGCGGATCGTCGTCGCCTCTTCCCGAGGCTTGCAGTACGCCGCGAAGTCGTGCAGTCCGATCAGCGTCCGCGCCGCGGCATCCATCGCGCGCTCGTCGAGGCGGCCGCGGACGAGGGTCGTGTCGTGGCGCCGCAGCGGGTCGTACCCGGCCTGTCCGTCGGCGAGACGATAGCGATAGCGACGCCAGACCGCGGAGAACCGCGCGTCGAACCCCTCGGGGGCGATCGACGACCGCGTTACGGTCACATCCGAGTACGCACCGAGCACACCCCGCATGCGGCCCGCGATGGTTTCGGCGGGCTCCGACGGCGCCCGCCCCTGCCGAGCTTCGATGCGCGACCACTGCTTCTCGTCGAGGTCGACGTGCGCGACCTGGCCGCTCGCGTGCACGCCGGCATCCGTGCGACCTGCCACCACGAACTGCACGTCCGAGCCCACGATGCGCGCGAGGGCGGCTTCCAGCGTGCCCTGCACCGTGCGCAGAGTCGGCTGCTTCGCCCACCCTCGGAAATGGGTGCCGTCGTAGGCGATGTCGAGCCGGATGCGCACGCAGCAAGCCTAGGACACCGAGACCGCCGGACTTCAGGCGGCGTTCACCGTTCGACCAGGATTCCGTCCCGATCGCTGTAGAGATGCGCCCCCGGCCGGAACACCACACCCTCGATCACGAGCGCGACATCGGTCTCACCGGCTCCGAGCTTCGCGCTCTTGCGCGGATTCGTCCCCAGGGCCTTGACCCCCAGCTCGAGGGCATCGATGGCGACACTGTCGCGGATGGCGCCGTTGATCACGACCCCGGCCCAGTCGTTCGCCACGGCGGACGCCGCGATCAGGTCGCCCATCAGTGCCGTCTCCAGCGATCCAGCGCCGTCGACGACCAGGACCGCGCCCGCACCGGGAGTCGCCAGCACCGCCTTCACCAGCGCGTTGTCCTCGAAGCAGCGCACGGTGCGGATCGGCCCGTCGAACGCCGACCGCCGGCCGAAGGAGCGCAGCTGCAGCGAGAGCGACTGGATCTCCTCCCCGAGCTCGTCGTAGAGGTCCGCCGTCGCGACCGCCATCCTCAGATGCCTCCGTCGATCGACCGGATGGTCACGGCAGGCTCGTCCGGGACCATCACCTCGGTGTCGCGGTTCAGGCTCTCGCCACGGAAGAAGCGCTTCGAGCGCGGGAAGAGGTACCAGACGAACATCAGCACCAGACCGAATGCCAACGAGCCGACGCCGATCACGAACGTGCCGCCGATACCGAACAGGACCGTGTAGCCGTAGTCGACATCCCACATGTCGATGGCCGACTGGATGAACGCCCACGCGAGCATGAGCCCGCCCAGCAGCGGGAACAGCCCCTTGAAGAAGAACTCGCGCGCGGACGAGGTGAGGTCCTTGCGGAAGTACCACACGCACGCGAAGCCGGTGATGGCGTAGTAGAAAGCGATCGCGAGACCGAGGGACAGGATCGAGTCCTGCAGGATGTTGTCGCTGATCAGCGTCATCCCGACGTAGTAGACCGAGGCGACCACACCCATGACGATGGTCGAGAACGACGGCGTCTTGTACGTCGGGTGCACCTCCTTGAACTTGGCGGGCAGGGCGCGGTAGACACCCATGGCGAGCGTTCCCCGGGCGGTAGGCAGGATCGTGGTCTGGGTCGACGAGATGGCCGAGATGATCACGGACACCACCAGCACCCAGCCGAACGGACCGAGCAACCCGTCCTTGATCGCGAGGAAGAAGTCGTCGGCGTTCGCCTCGTTGCCCAGGCCCGTGCCGTCCTCGCCGAGTCCGGCGTACATCATCGCGGCGATGGTCACCGCGACGTAGGTGAACAGCAGGATCACCGTGGTCAGCAGCGCGGCGCGTCCGGGGATGCGCTTCGGGTCCTTGGTCTCCTCGTTGAGCGCGAGGCAGGTGTCCCACCCCCAGTAGATGAACAGCGCCAGAAGGATCGCCTCCGTGAAGCCCGACCAGTCGGTGAACGCGAACGGGTTCATCCACTCCCAGTCGAAAGGCGTCGCGTTCGGAGCCGTGCCGTCGAAGAACTGCCACAGCGCCGCGACGATGAAGATCGCCAGTGCCAGGTATTGGATCGCGAGGAGGATGTTCTGGATGCGCTCGCCGATCTCGACGCCGCGCCAGCTGACCCAGGTCATCGCCGCGATGAAGAGCACGGCGACGACGACGACGCGCCAGTCGTTGTTCTCCAGGTCCTGTCCGATCAGCGACCAGAAGTAGACCGAGGCGATCTGCGCGAGGTTGGCCAGCACGACCATTCCCGCGACGGCGACTCCCCACCCGCCCATCCAGCC
>NZ_LSJW01000304.1:0-15591 GCF_001557335.1 Microbacterium sp. CCH5-D1 | reverse complement strand
GCGGCGGGTTGCAGAAGTCGGCGCCGAAGATGTCGTCGCAGCCGACGATGCTCATGTCCTCCGGAACGCGCACGCCGCGTTCCTTGAGCCGGATGAGCATGCCGATCGCGAGGAGGTCGTTGAAAGCCACGCACGCGGTGGCGCCGGTGTTCAGCGCAGCATCCGCCGCGGCCGCGCCCGCCTTCGTGCGCGGCTGGTACGGGCCCACCTTCGTGTGCTCGATCCCGAGGCGCTCGCACGCGGCCGCCACGGCACGCCAGCGCAGGTTGCTCGCCCAGCTCGTCGGAGGGCCCGCCACGTAGCAGATGCGTCGATGGCCCAGCGAGGCGAGGTGCTCGACGGCCTGGTCGAAGCCGAGCGGTGTGTCGATGAACACCGACGGCACTCCCGGCACCGCCCGGTTCAACGCGACGAGCGGAAGCTCGGCACTGAGCTCAGCCAGCCGCTCATCGGACAGGCGGGAGGCGGTCAGGATCGCACCGTCGTACGAGCTGCGCAGCTCTTCGAGCGTGCTCTCCTCCATCTCGGGCGACTCCTCGGTATGCACGAGGATCTGCGAGTATCCGGCGACGCGAAGAGCCTGCTGCGTGCCCCGGATGATGCCGAAGTAGAACGGGTTCGTGACATCCGACACGAGGACGGCGACCATGCGGGTCGATGGTGTCGCCGAGGCGTTCGACGCGGTGACGGGGGTGTAACCGAGGTCCTTCGCGATGCGGATGATGCGCTCGCGGGTGTCGGGGTTCCCGCGACCGGGGACGGCGAGTGCGCGCGAGGCCGTGGAGATCGCGACGCCGGCGGCATCGGCCACGTCTGCGAGGGTCGGCCGGTGCGGAGGCGGTGTGAGGGACGACATGGGGCAACAGAATCACAGGATGGCAATTACTGGCAATGGATTGCTAACAATTGCCACGCTTGCCTACCTTGGCGGAGACGCAGTCACGTCCACTCACTGTCTCGAAGGAGAGTTCAATGAAGTCTCGACCCCTGATCGCCCTCGGGGCGATGACCGCAGCAGCGATCGCGTTGACCGCATGCTCGGGATCCGGCGCTGGTACGGATGACGGCGGCACCGGTGGCGCTGTCGATGGGACAGGCCAGACGCTCACCGTGATGATGGCCGCGAACGGCCTCTACCCCGAGCAGCAGAAGGAATGGTTCGGGAAGGTCTCCGATGCGTTCGAGGAGAAGACCGGAGCCACCGTCGAGTTCGAGACCTTCGCCAGCGCCAACGACGAGCTCACGAAGATCCAGACCTCCGTGCTCTCCGGACAGGGCCCCGACGTCTACGGTCTCGGCACCACCTTCACACCGACCGCCTACGCCACGGGAGCCTTCGTGAAGCTCACCGATGCCGACTGGGACAAGGTCGGGGGCCGCGACCGCTTCGTGCCATCCACCCTGGGTATCTCCGGCCCGAGCGAGGACGACGAGATCGCCATCCCGTTCGTGAGTCGTCCCTTCGTGATGGCCTACAACACCGAGCTGCTTGCCGCCGCCGGCATCGAGGAGCCGCCGACGACCTGGGATGAGCTGACGGCTGCGGCCGCGAAGATCGAATCAGGGGATGTGCACGGTCTCGCGATCGGCTACGCCGACAGCTTTGACCCCTGGAAGTTCGTCTGGGGCATGAGTGTGCAGGCGGGCAACCCGCTGATCGACGTGGACGCCAAGAAGGCGGAGATCGACGACCCGGCCGTGGCCGCCGCCTACGACACCTACTTCGGCTGGTACCAGGACGGACTCGTCGACCCGGCATCGGTCGGGTGGAAGAACGCGCAGGCCGTCGCCGCCTTCGCCGAAGGGAAGGCCGGCTTCCTGCCGATGACCTCGGCGAACTCCAAGCCCACGTTCGCGGGCTCACCTGTCGCCGACTCCTACGCCTACGCGCTCCTGCCGACCATCCCGCCGGGGGAGACCGTACTTCCGAAGGGCGGCAAGGAGGCAGCCAGCATCCTCTCCGGCGACAACCTCGTCGTCGCGCAGTATTCGCCGAACCAGGATCTCGCATTCGCGTTCATCGAGATGCTCACCAGCACCGAGTCGCAGCTCGACTACTTCGACACGTTCGGCGAACTGCCGACGGGCGTGGAGGCGGCGGCACAGGTCGAGAAGGACAATCCCGATCTGAGCGCCAACGTGCAGGCCGCCTCGCAGTCGGTGGCCACCCCGTTCACGGGCGCCTGGGGGGACACGCAGCTCGCCCTGACCAACGTGGTCGTCCAATCACTGCCCGCCCTGCAGGGGGGATCGCTCAGCCAGAGCGCGATCGCCGCATCGATCGCCGAGGCTCAGGCGAGCGCGCAGTCGGCGCTCGACAAGTCCAAGTAGCGACGCGGGGACACGCACATGGCGATCGCCACCGACACGCGTCGGAAACGGACCGACGACACCCCGCCGAGCGAGCGGCCCCGCCCGCTGTGGATGCTGCTGCCCGGCGGGGTGCTGATGACACTGCTGATCCTGGTGCCGCTGCTGCTGGCCTTCTGGATCTCGATGCTCGACCTGGACCAGTACACGATCCGGCAGTGGCTGCAGGCGCCGTTCGTCGGATTGGGCAACTTCGTCGAGGCGTTCTCCTCCTCGCCGCTGCTGCGCGGGATCGGGCTGAGCGTCAGCTATGCGCTGATCGTGTCGGTGGCGGCGATCCCGATCGGAGTCACGGCGGCGCTGGCCACGCAGAACGCCTTCCGCGGTCGCGGGCTGGTGCGCTCCGTCTACCTGATCCCGTACATCCTCCCCGCCTTCGTGGTGGCCACGGTCTTTCGGGCGATGTTCCAGCCCGAAGGAGTGGTCGACGAGGCATTCGGCGTGTTCGGGGTCGACCCGGGGCTGTGGCTCAACGGGCCGCAGAGCTATTGGACCCTGGTCATCGCGCAGCTCTGGGTGAGCTGGCCGTTCGTGTACCTGCTGACGCTGGCCGGACTGCAGGCGGTGGATGCGGAGGTGCACGAGGCCGCGGCGCTCGACGGCGCGGGGTGGGGCATCAAGCTGCGCAAGGTCATCCTCCCGTATCTGCGCGGATCGATCCTGCTGGCATTCATCCTCACCTTCCTGCACAGCATCAACGCCTTCACGATGCCGTTCGTGCTCTTCGGGATACCGGCGCCGGTCGATGTCGAGGTGCTGCCGGTCCTCACCTACGTCACGGCGTTCCAGAGCTTCCGGTTCGGCCTCTCGGCGGCCATGGCGGTGGCCTCGCTCGCGATCGTCGCGATCCCCCTGTTCATCTACCTGCGCGCCGTGCGCCTGGACACCGGAGAGGACGCGAAGCGATGAGCGCCACCACCACGATCGCGCAGGTCAACCCGCGCCGGAGCCGCCCCGGCGGTCACAGCCAGGTGGATCGGCTGCTGCCGCGCCCGCTTCTGGCTGCCGCGAACATCGTCCTGTGCCTGCTCGTGTTCGGGCCTGTCTCGTACATGCTGTTCGCCTCGATCAATGCGGATGTCGCGGTCGCCGGCGGCGCGTACTGGCCGACCGAGCTCCGGCTCGACAACTACGTCAAGGTGTGGCGCAGCGTCGATCTCGCGGGAGGGCTGGCCAACAGCCTCCTGATCTGCGGCGCGGTCGCCGTCGTCTGCGCGGCCGTCGCGGTCTCGATGGCGTGGGTGTTGGTGCGCTTCACCTTCATCGGACGCGTCACGATCCTTCGAGGACTGCTCGGGCTGCAGTCGGTCCCCGGCACGCTCATGCTGCTTCCGGTGTTCGTGATGTTCTCGACGCTCTCATCGGTGCTGCGCATCCCCACCATCGGCACCCACTGGTCGGTGTTCGTCACTTATCTCACCTTCGCGCTGCCGTTCTCGACCTGGGTGATGGTGACGTACATCCGCGGACTGCCGCGCGAGCTCGAGGAGGCCGCGCGCATGGACGGTGCCTCGAACTTCCGGGTCCTCACGCGCATCGTGCTGCCGCTGAGCTGGCCGGGGATCGTGGTCTCCGCGATCTTCGCATTCCTGCAGGGCTGGAACGACGTGCTGTTCGCCTCGGTCATGACCAACCGCGACAGCCGCACCGCCGCGGTGGCCCTGCAGATCTTCGGCGCGACGCAGGAGACGGGAGCCGTGCCCCTGTACGGGCAGATGATGGCGGCCTCGCTCATCTGCGCGATCCCCGTCGTCGTGCTCTACCTCGTGTTCCAGCGCTATCTCGTAGGCGGTCTCACCGCAGGAGGAGTGAAATGACCCCGTGGAAGCTCTCAGGATTCGGTGACGAGATCGATCCCGATCCGGCCGTGCAGATCGCCGTGCTCCAGGCGCTCGGCGCGCGGCACATCGAGGTGCGCAGCGCGTGGGGGGTGAACGTCGTCGATCTCGACGAGTCGCAGCTCGCGCAGCTCGCGGCCGTGGTGCGCGAGCGCGGCATGGCGGTGTCGGCGATCGCGTCGCCGATCGGCAAGGTCGATGTGTCTCTGCCGGTCGAGCACGAGGTCGGTCGGCTGCAACGGGCGATCCGTGCGGCCGAGGTGCTGGAGACCCCGTACATACGCATCTTCTCGTTCTTCCGTGCGGAGCACCTCTCAGCGGACGACATCCGCGACGACGTGCTCGTGCGCATGACAGCGCTCGCCCGCACCGCCGAAGCGGCCGGGGTCACCCTCGTGCACGAGAACGAGAAGGACATCTACGGCGACATCCCCTCGCGCGTGCTCGACGTGATCGAGTCGGTCGGCTCCGACCGGCTGCGCGTCGCCTGGGACAACGCCAACTTCGTCCAGGTCGGCGTCCGGCCGTTCACCGACGGCTACGCCAAGCTGCGGCCGCACCTCGAGTATCTGCAGCTGAAGGATGCTCTCGCCGCGACGGGTGAGGTCGTGCCGGTGGGCGACGGAGACGGCGAACTGCGCGAGACCCTCACCGCCCTGCGCGACGACGGCTATGCGGGGTTCGCCTCGCTCGAACCGCACCTCGCCGACGTCAACGCGCTCGGCGGCTTCTCGGGGCCTGAGGCCTTCGGTCGTGCCGGCCGAGCCCTTCGCACACTCACAGACGAGATCGGAGTCACCCTCTCATGACCGACGGAATCCTCGACGTCGCCATCGTCGGATGCGGCATCATCGGCGTCAACCACGCCAGAGCGATCGCGGCCACCCCCGGCCTGCGCATCGTCGCGGTCGTCGACGAAGTGCCGACCGCGACCGATCGTCTGGCCGACCTCATCGTCGAAGAACTGGGAGGAGAGCGCCCATCCACGCACGCCGATATCGAGTCGATCCCCGACGACATCGATGTGGTCGTCATCTGCACCCCGAGCGGTTCCCATGTCGAACTCGCCGAGCGGGCGGTCGCGCGGGGGATCCACGTCGTGCTCGAGAAGCCCCTCGACGTGTCGATGGAACGTGGTCGCCGGCTGGCCTCGATCGCACGGGACGCCGAGGCGCACGGCATCCGGATCTCGGTGATCAGCCAGCACCGCTTCGACCCGGGCGCGGTGGCCGTCGCTGAGGCCGCCCACACCGGACGCCTGGGGCGGATCACGAGCGCTGTCGCCTCCGTGCCCTGGTGGCGCTCGCAGGAGTACTACGACTCGGGCGCCTGGCGGGGCACGTGGGAGCTCGATGGCGGAGGTGCCGTGATGAACCAGGGCGTGCACACCGTCGACCTGCTGCTGTGGTTCCTCGGCACCCCCGTCGACGTGTTCGCCCACACGGCGCTGCTCGCGCACGAGCGGGTCGAGGTCGAAGACGTGGCGGTCGTCACGGTGCGTTTCGAGTCGGGTGCGCTCGCCGTTCTGCACGCCACGACCGCCGCCTTCCCCGAGCAGCCGGTGCGGCTGGCCGTGCACGGCGCGCAGGGGACCGGCATCATCGAGAACGACCAGCTCGCCCGGTTGTGGGTCGACGGCGACACCGCCGACCGCAGCGTCGACTGGGTGCCCGAGGGGCATCGGCTCGGCGACGACCGTGACCCGCAGGCGTTCGCCGAGGGGCACGCCCGCCAGTACGCCGACATCGTCGAGAGCATCCGTGAGGGGAGAGCCTCGCGGGTCGGCGTAGCCGAGGCACTGCTGGCGCTCGCCGTGGTGCGCGGCATTTACGTGTCGGCGACCACTGGTTCTGCGGTACGCGTCGCCGACCTGATCGGCGGCACCGTCGACGATGCGGACGTACGGACGGGAGGCGTCGCATGAAGTTCTCGGTGTTCACCGCGGCGACCCCCGACTGGGAGCCCGCAGAGGCGGCCCGCCGCATCGCCGCGATCGGCTACGACGGCATCGAGTGGCGCATCACCGACCAGGACGAGGCCGACCCGCCCGGATTCTGGGCCGGGAACCGCGCGACCTGGCCGCTCACCGGGCTCGAGGGGTCGGTCTCCGAGATCGCCCGCATCACCCGCGAGGCCGGGCTGGAGTTCAGCGGCATCGGCGGCTACGCGCTCGCGCCCGACCGAGACGATGTGCTGCGGACGCTCAGGGCCACCGCAGAACTCGGTGCGCGTCAGGTGCGCGTGCGCATCCCCTTCAACGACACCCAGGACTATCGCACGGTGTTCGCACAGACCAAGGGCGACCTGGAGTGGGCCTCCCGCGAGGCGGGCGCACTCGGCGTGAAGGTGCTCGTCGAGCTGCACCATCAGACGATCTCGGCGTCGGCGTCGGCTGCCCTCCGTCTGGTCGACGGCATCGACCCGCGCACCATCGGTGTGATCCACGACCTCGGCAACCTCGTGATCGAAGGGCAGGAGGACACTCGCGCCGGCCTGCAACTCCTGGGGGAGTACCTCGCGCACGTGCATGTGAAGAACGCCGTCTGGCAGCGCACCGGGCAGACGGGGCTCGACGGCGATGTGCGTTGGGAGTCGGCATGGGCTCCGCTTCGCGAGGGCATCGCCAGCGTGCCGGACTATTTCCGCGCCCTCGCCGAGGTCGGCTACGACGGCTGGGTGACGCTGGAGGACTTCTCGACGGATGCTCCGCTGGCGGAACGCCTGACCGACGACCTCGCGTTCCTGCGCGCGTCTGCCGGCGCCGCCGGCATCGGATCGTGACCGGGCCTGCGCGCACGCAGCATCCCCCGCTCCATGCCGCTCATCTGGGTCTCGGTGCCTTCCATCGGGCTCACCAGGCCTGGTACACCCAGCAGGCGAACGACCGTGCAGCCGCAGACGACGGCTGGGGCATCGCCGCTTTCACCGGGCGTGCCCCGGAGGCCGCAGAGCTGCTGTCGCGCAACGACGGCGTGTACACGGTGCTGGAGCGCTCTGCCGAGGGAGACCGGGCGACGACCGTGCAGTCGATCGTGCGGGCGGTGCCCGGATCGGATGAGCGGGCCTGGCTCGACACTCTCACCGATCCTCGGGTCGCAGTTCTGACCGTGACGGTCACCGAGGCGGGGTACTCGGCCGGTTCCGGGGTTCCGCGGCGCATCGCCGAAGGTCTCGTCGCTCGGGCGGATGCCGGTGCAGGAGCCATCGCGGTCGTGAGCTGCGACAACCTGCCGCAGAACGGCCGGGTGCTGAGCGACGCGGTGCGCAAGGCCGCCGGGCCCCAGGCTGCGGGAATCTCGGACATCGCATCGTTCGTCGACACGGTGGTGGACCGGATCACCCCTGCCGTCACGCCTGCCGACATCGACGCTGTGCGGGAGCTCACCGGCCTCGACGATCCGTCCGCGGTGGTCACCGAGCCGTTCACGGAATGGATCCTCGCGGGCGAGTTCCCGGGCGGTGCTCCGGAGTGGGCGCAGGTCGGTGCGCGATTCGTGGCGGATGTCGGACCGTACGAAGCGCGCAAGCTCTATCTGCTCAACGCCGGGCACACCTTCCTCGCCGCGGCAGGGCGGTTGCGGGGCTACGACACGATCGCAGAGGCATTCGGCGATGCCGACCTGCGCGCCGACACCGAGGCGCTGTGGGCTGCGCAGCGCACCGCGGTCGACCTGCCGGTCGCGGAGCTCGACGGATGGCTCGACGATCTGCGCCTCCGCTTCTCGAATCCGCGCATCGCCCATCGGCTCGACCAGATCCGTCGGGACAGTCCGATCAAGGTGGCGCTGCGCCTCGTCGCTCCCCTGCGGAGACGCCGAGAGGCCGGCGATGCCGCCGACGACGCGCAGCTGCACGCCGTGGAGAGCTGGATCCGCTCCCTCGTCGAACTCGACCCGACCGATCCCGCGACGGCTGTGATCGCCCGCACCATCTCCGCCGTGCCCGCGGCTGACCGCGCACGCACCGTCATCGACCACCTCACTCCCGAAGGGACCCTCGCATGAGCATCGACAAGGCTGAGGTCATCGTCACCAGCCCCGACCGGAACTTCGTCACCCTCAAGCTCACGACGGCCGATGGCATCTCCGGCCTCGGCGATGCGACCCTCAACGGCCGAGAGCTGGCGGTCGTCGCGTACCTCACCGAGCACGTGGTCCCGCTGCTGAACGGCGCCGACGAGGACCGCATCGAAGACACCTGGCAGTTCCTCTACCGGAGCGCGTACTGGCGCAGGGGACCCGTCACGATGGCCGCTGTCGCCGCGGTCGACATGGCGCTGTGGGACATCAAGGGCAAGAAGGCGGGGATGCCGGTCTACCAGCTGCTGGGCGGGGCATCGCGCACCGGGCTTCTCGCCTACGGTCACGCGTCGGGCAAGGAGCTGCCTGAACTGTTCGACTCCGTGCGCGCGCACCTCGACCAGGGGTATCGGGCGATCCGGATCCAGACCGGTGTTCCCGGGCTCAAGGCCATCTACGGCATCGCCTCTCAGGCCGCGGACACCGGAGGGGGAGAAGCCCGCTATGACCACGAGCCCGCCCGCCGAGGCGCGAAGCCCGTCGAAGAGGACTGGGATACCCGCGCCTACTTGAACCACCTGCCGGGCGTCTTCGAGGCGGTGCGCAACGAGTTCGGCCCCGACATCCCGCTGCTGCACGACGGCCACCACCGGATGACGCCGATCCAGGCGGCGAAGCTCGGCAAGGCGCTCGAGCCGTACGACCTGTTCTGGCTCGAGGACTGCACCCCCGCCGAGAACCAGGAGGCGCTGCGACTCGTGCGCCAGCACACGACCACGCCCCTCGCGATCGGCGAGATCTTCAACACCGTCTGGGATTTCAAGGACATCATCCGCGACCAGCTCATCGACTACGTGCGCGGGGCCGTGACCCACATGGGCGGCATCAGTCCGCTGAAGAAGACACTGGACTACGCGGCGATGTACCAGATCAAGTCCGGCATGCACGGGCCCACCGACATCTCGCCGGTCGGCATGGCGGCGGCGATGCACCTCGGCCTCGCGATCCACAACTTCGGCATCCAGGAGTACATGCAGCACGGCTCGCGTACCGACCAGGTGTTCCAGCAGTCCTTCACCTGGCGTGGCGGACTGCTGCACCCCGGCGACAAGCCGGGCCTGGGCGTCGAGCTCGACGTCGACGAGGCGGGCAAGTACCCGTACGAGCGGGCGTACCTGCCCTATAACCGCCTCGCGGATGGAACGGTGCACGACTGGTGACTCTGGTGACCAGGCCGATCGTCGTCATGGGGGTGTCCGGGGCGGGCAAGACGACGGTCGGCCGGGACCTCGCACATCGGCTCGGGGTCTCGTTCATCGATGCGGACGATCTGCACGGCTCGGAGAACGTCGCCAAGATGGCGGCAGGGATCCCTCTCGATGACGATGACCGGTGGCCGTGGCTCGACCGGGTCGGGGCGGCGCTCGCCGCGGACCCCGGGGTCGTCATCGCGTGCTCGGCGTTGAAGCGGAGATACCGCGATCGGCTGCGCGCATCGGCCCCTGACACGGTGTTCGTGCACCTCGACGCACCGAAGGAGCGGGTCACGGAGCAGGCGACTGCGCGCCGCGGTCACTTCATGCCACCCGCGCTGCTGGCGTCGCAGTTGCAGACGTTGGAGCCGCTCGGGGCGGACGAGGACGGGATCACGGTGACGGTGGATGGCACGGCCGGAGAGCTCGTGGAGCGCATCCGTCAGCATCTCCTCTGAGAACGTCCGGCACCTTCGAGCCGCGCTCAGGGGATCGGCACTGCGCGGTCCGCGCCGAGTCGCTTCATCACCATCGTCGACGTCAATCGCTGCACGCCCGGCAGGGCTCCGAGGGTGTTGTCGTAGAGCTCCTGGTACGAACCCATGTCGCGCGTGAGGATGCGCAGCATGTAGTCGGGGTCGCCGAACAGGCGCTGCGCCTCGACGACGGCGGGGATCGAGACGACGGCTTCCTCGAACGCGACGATCGTGTCCTTGTCGGTACGCCCGATCGTCACGAAGACGATGGCTTCGAAGGTGAGGCCGACGGCTGCCGGGGCGACCACCGCCCGGTAGCGTTCGATCGCTCCGGACTGCTCCAGCTCTTTGAGTCGGCGATGGCAGGCGGAGAGGCTCAACCCGACCTGCGCGGCGAGATTCGTGGCACTCATCCGACCGTCGTCCTGCAGTAGCGAGAGGATCTCCCGGTCAAGTGCGTCCATGGTGACAATTCTTGCAGGTGAAGCCGTCAGTCGCCCGAAGAATCGAAGCACCTTTCGCGTGATTCTTCGTAGTCTCTTCCTCGAATCGAGGAGAACCGATGGATATCGCGCTGGTCATGCAGTTCTGGGTGGTCGCCGTCATGCTCGCGCTGACGCCGGGCGCTGATTGGGCCTATGCGATCTCCGCCGGCCTGCGTGCTCGCTCGATCGCGCCATCGATCCTCGGGATGATCGCGGGTTACACGGTCGTGATCGTCGCCGTCGCGCTCGGCCTCGGCGCGCTGGTCACCACGTATCCCGTCACCCTCACGACGCTGACGGTGGTCGGCGCGCTCTACCTGATCTTCCTCGGGGCGACGACGCTCGCCAGCCGCCCGGCGCCGATCGCCGAGAGCGGCGAGCCGATCGCCACGGGCGGATGGGCGCAGTTCCTGCGCGGCTCCGGCGTGAGCGGTATCAACCCGAAGGGCCTCCTGCTCCTGCTCGCCCTGCTGCCGCAGTTCACGAGCCCCGACGGCTGGCCGTCAACGACGCAGATGCTCGCGCTCGGTGGCCTGCATCTGCTCAACATCGCGGTCGTGTACACGACCGTCGGGCTGCTCGCTCGCCGACTGCTGCGGACGAGGCCCCGCGCGAGCTCCGTCGTCACTCGGATCGCCGGCATCGCGATGACGGTCATCGGCGTCGGCATCCTGATCGAGCAGGTGATCGAGTGGCTGTGACGGCAGAGGTCTCTCACCAGGGCACAGGTCGTCACCAGCGCACAGGGCTTTTCCCCGGTGGATGCTGACCTCTCCTGGACAGCGCGGAGGTAGCGTCGAGGGGCGCCATCGACCGGCGAGACAGGAGGACCACGTGACGACGACGGGACGGACGACCACGGCCCTGCGGCTGCTGCTGCCCGCGTTCCTGCTCGGCGCGATCATCGCGATCTCGTTCCTCGAGGCGCCGTTGAAGTTCCTCGCCCCGGGGGTCACGATCCCGATCGGACTCGGTATCGGACGACTCGTCTTCACCGCGTTGAATGTGCTCGCCGGCATCGTGCTCCTGGTGCTCACGTTCGTGAGCGTGCGAGCACGGGCGGGACGCGGGCCCCTCATGATCCTGGGCGGGATCTGGCTGGTCTTCGTCGTCGAGGTCGCACTCATCCGTCCCGTGCTGAACCGGCGCAGCGACCTCGTGATCGCGGGATCGGAGGCGCCGGGCACCAACGGGGCGCACTACGCGTACATCGCGGCCGACCTCACGATCGTCGCCCTCCTCGTGGTGCTGATCATCGTCACCGCGCGAAAAGTGCTCCCTCCACCCGGCACCGTATCCTGACCGAAGCCCGTCGCGCGTAATGGTCCCGCGCATCCAACGTCTTCTCTGCGGAGGCAGCGCACCTCCACCGGTCATCTGATCGGGACGCCGCGACGACGGACCTCAGACCTCGTCGGTCGGCGAACGGCAGTGTGTTCGACCCGTGCCCTCCTCGGCGCGGTGCAACCGCCGGCCGGCGCACGAGGGCACGGCTGGGGAGTCGTGGCCCTCGGGGCGGGGTGTCCCGTTCGTTCCCTCGCGGACCGCACACCCCGCCCACTCGACCTCCCCGGAGGAATGGTCGCGAACGGCGGGGTGATGTTCCTCCGCTACCGGACCGCCTGAACTGCGGCCGCGGACCGGCCGGCGATCAGCGGGCCGAGGTCACGGTCGGACGCGGACGGTGCGTCCCTCGAACGACACGAGGTCGCCGTCGCGCAGCTGTCGTCCGCGGCGTCGATCGATCTCGCCGTTCACGGTCACGTACCCGTCGATGATGACCTCTTTGGCGTCGCCGCCCGAGTCGAGCAGGCCGGCGAACTTGAGGAACTGTCCGAGGCGGATCACCTCACCGCCGATGGAGATGTCGTCGATCGGGTCGGAGTTCGTCATCCTTGAATGCTAATCGGACTTGCGTGCTGATCGGCTTCGCCACCGCAGGACGCGATGGTGCCGCCGCCCCGGTAGAGAGCGGCGGCACCATCATGCCGGGCGTCTCGGGTCCGCCCGACAGGACGCGGCCCGCACCGACTCAGTCCATGTCGGTACCGACGACCGCGAAGTCGGCGTCGAACTCGATGTCGATCGATCGGCTGTCCGCAGTGAGCACCGAGGCGTCGTAGGGGCTCACGTCGTCGCCGTCGACATCGAGGTCGGTGATCATGCCCTCGGCCTCGGCGAGTGCGGCGGCGACCAGTGCGCGGATCGTCTCGTCGTCGAGGGTGAGCGTCGGGCCGGTGTCGTCGCCGTCTGCCGCGTCGGTGGAGGCGACGGTCGCCGCGAGCTCCTTGTCGACGCGGATCTCGGTCTCATCTCCCGCCGCTGTGCTCAGCTGCACCTCCCAGGTGCCGTCACGCTTCGCGTCGATCGAGGTGACGTCGCCGTCGGCCGCGCCGCGTGCGGCATCCGCGATCGCGATCAGCTCGTCGGCGGAGGCGGAACCGATGCCCGTCACCGGGCCACGACCGTTCGAGGGGGTGTCGCCGCGGTCGTCGCCCCTGGGGCCGTCACCGGGACGACTGTGATCTTCGCTGTCGTCCTGGCGGGGGCCGTCCGACACCGAGGAGCGGTCGTCGTCGTCGAACTCGTCGCCGATCGCCGCGCCGATGGCGATGCCGCCGCCCGCGAGGACCACGGCTGCCGCGATGCCGCCCCCGATGAGGAGCGCGCGCTTGCGGCCGGCCGTCGGGGATGATGCCGTGGCACCGGGGGTCGGCTCGGCCGCCGGGAACGTCGGGTGCTCGCCGGCGCCGGGCGCGGGTGCCGTCCCGGCCGGGGGTGCAGGGGCCGTCGGCGCCGCTGCGGCATCGGGAGTCGGGGCCACCGGCACGGTCGGCGCGTCCGGCGTGCTCTCGGGCGTCTGGTCGGGAGAGGGTGTCTTGTCGTCCATGACTCGATGCTCTCCCGCGGGCGCTGAAGCCTCCCTGAAGCGTCCTGAAGGACTCTTCAGGAACCCGTCGCTCAGGCGCCGCGGGGGAGGGTGAGGACGAACCGCGCGCCGCCCCAGCGGGAGTCGTCGACCACGAGGGTGCCGCGGGCGGAGCCGGCGATTCCGCGCGCGATCGCGAGGCCGAGGCCGCTGCCTCCGGCGTCACGGCTGCGGGCCTCGTCGAGCCGGACGAAGCGCTCGAAGATCCGCTCCCGCTCCTCGGCGAGAACCCCGGCTCCGTCGTCTTCCACCGTCACGAACACGTATCCGTCCGAGGGGATCACCGCGATCGCCACCCGACCTCGACTGTGGCGGGCGGCATTGTCTGCGAGGTTGCGCACCAGCTGGCCGAGCAGGCGCGGGTCGCCGTGCACCCGTGCGGCATGGATGCCGGTACCGTCGACGTCGAGCCCTGCCGCGCGGAGTCGGCGCACCTCGCCGAGCGCGATGTCGTCGAGGTCGACCGCCTCGTCGAGCGTGCTCGCACCCTCGTCGAGGCGGGCGAGAAGCAGCAGCGATTCGACGATGCCCTGCAGTCGGAGCCCCTCTTCCGAGACGACCTCTGCGAGCTCGCCGATGCTGGTGACCTCGGGGTGGGCCTGGGCGAGCTCTGCGTGCTGGCGGATGGTCGTGAGCGGCGAACGCAGCTCGTGCGAGGCATCCGATACGAATCGGCGTTGCGCGGTGGCAGATGCATCGAGCCGGTCGAGCATGCCGTTCATGGTGGTCGCGAGTGCGGCGATCTCGTCTGCTGTGTCGGGTACGGGAACGCGCTGGTGAAGGCGCTCGGCGGTGATGCCGTCCACTTCCTCACGGATGCGCTCCACCGGTCGGAGCGCGCGACCCACGACCAGCCAGGTGGTCACGGCCACGAGCAGCAGCAGCAGCGGGACCGCGATGGCGAGCAGCGTCGCGACCGTCGCCAGGGTCTCTGCGTCGTCGTCCATCGAGACCGCGAGCACGAGCGTCTGATCGCCGTCGATGTCTTCCGAGACCACCAGGACGGTGTCGCCGTCGACGGTGGTCGTCTGCGGGTCGTCGTCGGCGGGGAGCGGCGTCGACCCCAGTTTGTCGCGAGCCTCCTCGCTCGCGGCACGTACCGAGCCGTCCGGACCGAGGATCTGCAGTATCTCGTCTTCGAGCGCGTCGATGCCCTTGCCTCCCGGCCCACCTGCACGCTCGGCGAGCTCGCTGAGCCGCTGTTCCGCAGCGCGCTCGGTGCTGCTGTGGATGCTCGCGCTCAGCACACCGTAGAACGAGAAGGCTCCGATCAGCAGGGCGACGGCGACGACGACGGTGGCACCGAGTGTGGTCCTGCCGCGCACCGTGCGCCAGCTGCGGTTAGCCACCGTCGGCCGCCAGTCGATAGCCCGCACCGCGAATGGTCTCGATGGCCTCACGACCGAACGGCTTGTCGAGTTTGCGGCGGAGGTGCCCGACGTAGACCTCGACGATGTTGGGGTCGCCGTCGAAGTCGTCGTCCCAGACGCCGTCGATGAGGGCGCGCTTCGACAGCACCTGCCCGCGATGACGCATCAGGTACTCGAGCACGGAGAACTCCCGAGCGGTGAGGCTCACCGGGGTCTCGCCGCGCCAGACCCGGTGGGCTGCGGGGTCGAGCCGCAGATCGCCCGCCTCCAGGATCGCCGGGCGGGCGACGGCTCCACGGCGCACGAGGGCGCGGAGCCGTGCGACGAGGATCGCGAACGAGAACGGCTTGGTGACGTAGTCATCGGCTCCGGTCTCGAGTGCCTCGACCTGGTCCCACTCGCCGTCCTTCGCGGTGAGCATCAGCACGGGCGTCCAGTTCTCCTCGGCGCGCAGTGCTTCGCAGACCTTCCATCCGCTCATGCCCGGCATCATCAGGTCGAGCACGATCGCGTCGTACTGCGTCTCGCGTGCACGCCAGAGTCCGTCGACGCCGTTGTGCGCGACGTCGACCGCGAAGCCCTCGGCCTCGAGCCCGCGGCGCACGCCTTCGGCCAGGCGCACCTCGTCGTCAACCACCAGGATCCGCATTCCTCCAGTGTGGTCGGTCGACGCTGAATCCGGGCTGAAGCGGTCGAGGATCAGGTGGACGAGGATCAGGTGGAGAGGTGTGCCTGGATCTCGAGGATCACTTCGCCGAGGGCTCCGGAGGAGAGGAGCCCGGGCCCGAGGGGTCCGGCTGTATCGGTGCCGAGCGGCGGGAGGTGCCGCAGCGCCGCGGCTGCTTCGGGGG
>NZ_LSJW01000031.1:0-20260 GCF_001557335.1 Microbacterium sp. CCH5-D1 | reverse complement strand
CCCGATAGGCTGAGGACACCGGTCCTTTTTCTGCAGAACACGGAGAACCCCCATGCTCGACGGCGCCTTCCTCTCGCACGCACTCCTCTGGCTGATCGGCGCCATGACCGTGTGCGCGGCCGTCACCTCGTTCATCGCGCTGTTCGCGATGGGCCGCTCGGGTTACCGCAAGGACTGACGAGCGACAGCGGCGCTAGCGCTGCCCCACCGCCGCGGCGATGAGCGCGGACGCGGTCCGCACGTCCGCCGCCGCGTCGATGCTGATGCCCTCTTCGTCCGCATCGAGCGACTCGAGGGTCTGCAGCTGGGAATCCAGCAGTGCGGCCGGCATGAAGTGATCCACGCGCAGGCGCATCCGCTCCTCGAGGACGTCGCGACCGATCGCCAGTTCGGCGAAGAATGCCTCCGGCGCCTCGTCTCTGATGAGGTCGCGATAGACGCGTCGAAGGGCTGAGCACGCGACGACGACGCGCTCCTCCGCCTGGAGGGTCTTCCCGACGAGGCGGAGCCAGGGCTGTCGATCCGCATCGTCCAGCGGAACTCCAGCGGCCATCTTGCCGACGTTCTCCGGCGGATGCAGGTCATCGCCGTCGATGAACCGCGCTCCGAGAGAGTCGGCCAGGAACGCGCCCACCGTCGACTTGCCGGAGCCACTCGGACCCATCACCACGATGCGCACGCTCATGCGCCTCTTCCGAAGTCGATGAGCACCTTGCAGGAGCTCGCAGGGTCGGCGGCCCGTGCGAACGCCTCGAGCGCATCGTCGACCGGCAGCACGTGGCTGATGATACCGCGCACGTCGAGGCTGCCGTCGGCGAGAGCGGCGATGACCTCGTCGAACTCCGCCCCGAAGCGGAACGATCCGCGCAGGGTGAGTTCGCGCGTGATCGCGGTGGCCATCGGCGCCGGCACGTCGCCCCCGCGCTGCAGCCCCAGCATCACCACCACGCCCCCGCGGACGGCGGCGGAGACGGCGGCCGCGAGACCGGGGACGGTGCCGCTGGATTCGATCACGACATCGGCGTGCAGCTCGGAGATCTCGCTCTCCGCCCTGGCGTCGATCGACAGGATGCCACGCGCTTCGGCGATCTCCCGCGGCAGCTGCTGCAGATCGGTGACCGTCACGGAGCTGGCCCCCTCCCGCTGGGCGACGGCCGCGACGAGTTGGCCGATGGGTCCGGCGCCGATGACCACGACGCTGCGACCTCGGACGTCGCCGGCTCGCCGCACACCGTGCCAGGCGACCGCGGCAGGTTCGGCCAACGCCGCCGTGCGCAGATCGAGGCCGGTGGGGAGAGCGTGCAGCATCCGCGCGGGGAGCGCCACGCGACGGGCGAAGGCCCCCTGAGTGTGAGGCAGGTGCATCGCCGACCCGAGATACGTCGATGCCGGTGCGAGGTTGGGATGCTCGGCCGGCCAGGGTGTGCGCCCGTCCCCGTGCGCGGTGAGCGGGTGGACGGCCACGGGCGTGCCGACTGCCGGCCCCGAGCCGTCGGCTGCGGCGACCGTCACGACACCGGACACCTCGTGCCCGAGGATCATCGGCTCCCGCAGCACGGAGGCCCCGGCGGCTCCGTGCCGCCAGTAGTGGAGGTCTGACCCACAGACGCCCCCGAAGGCCACGTCGACCACGGCCTCGTCCGCTCGGGCCATCGGCGCACCGATGTCTTCGATCCGCAGATCGTCGGCGGCATGCGCCACCACAGCGAGGTTCTCCACCGCGCTCCTTCCCCGGTCACACGAAGGGCGTGACCAATCGGATGCCCGCCACATCGACGGTCACGGTCTGTCCTGGCGCCACGACCGCCTGGGAGTGCGGCGCGCCGGTCATGATGACGTCCCCGGGACCCAGCGGTGACCACGCGGCCACATACGCGAGGCATTCCCGGATCGACATCGGCAGCTGAGCGCTCCCGGTGGCGGCGACGCGGCGACCGTCGATCGCCACCTCGAGCGTCACATCGTCGATGCCTGCGTCGGTGTCGATCCAGGGACCCAGCGGGGTGTAGCCCTCCCCCGACTTCGACTCGAAGTTGCGCGGGTCGACCTCGGCACGCTCGGGACTGGAGAGGTCGTTCACGGCGGTGACGCCGAGGACGTACTCCTGCGCGTTCTGCGCCGTCAGCCCTGCGGTCGGGCGTCCGATCACGACGGCGATCTCGCCCTCAGCCACCTGTGCACCGGCGTCGCGGCGCAGCGTCACCGTCACCCCGCTGCCGACCACGGTGCGCGGGCTCTTGAGCCACGCCTGCACCGGCGAGGCGTGGTCAGGGCCGTTCTGGGCGATGCCGATGATGACGACCGGATCCACCGGCGCGATGACGGTCCCCTCGACGGTCTCGCCGATGTCTCCCGGCTCGGTCCCGCCGGCGAAGGCCGCGAAGGGGTCGGTGATCGGCACCGGGCCGTGGATGCCGTCCCGCACCCACACGGGGCCACCGGGTGCGGCGACGCGACCGATGCGCATCAGACGACCGCCGTCATGCCGCCGTCGACGAACAGCGTCTGCCCGTTGACGAAGTCGCTCGCGGAGCTCGCAAGGAACAGCAGAGCGCCGACGAGATCCTCGGTGTCTCCCCACCGACCGGCGGGGGTCCGTCCGCGCACCCAGTCCGAGAACTGCTCGTCGGCGACGAGCGCCTTCGTGAGCTCGGTGGCGAAGTACCCGGGGGCGATCGCGTTGGCCTGGATGCCGTGCGGGGCGAGGTCGGCGCACAGGCCCTTCGTGAACATCACGATCGCGCCCTTGGTCGCCGCATACGCCGCTATCGAAGGACGGGCGAGCTGAGATTGGACACTGCCGATCTGGATGATCTTGCCCGAACCGCGCGCGATCATCCCGGCGGAGACCCGACGTGACAGGTGGAAGACGCTGGACAGGTTGGTCTGCACGAGTGCATCCCAGTCCTCGTCCGCGAACTCGGCGATGGGCGCGCGTCGTTGGACACCGGCGTTGTTGACGAGGATGTCAGGGGCGCCGACCAGCCGTTCGACCGCGTTCATCCCCTCGTCGACCGCTGCAGCATCGGTCACGTCGAAGACGACGCTGTGCACGTCGGCCCCGGTCGTGCGGGAGATCTCCCTCGCCGACGCGTGCGCCTTCGCCGCATCGCGCCCGTGCACGACGACGGTCGCTCCGGCTCCGGCCAGCCCCGCGGCGAGCGTCTTCCCGATGCCCTGGCTCGACCCGGTGACCAGCGCCGTCCGCCCCGTGAGATCGAAGGCAGCCAGTCCCGCAGGCAATGCCGTCATCGCCCCACAGCCTTGATCGAGACGGTGGTGGCGAACACGTCGTCGCCGGCCTCGGCGCGCGAGACCTTGATCGCGTCGTCGACGCGGGTGAGGTCGCGACGGAGGGTCTCGGGAGCGAGGAACGTCGATGCGGTCGTGATGAGAGCGAGCACCGCCATGTAGATGGCCAGCAGAACCCAGTTGCCGTCGCTGACCGCGATCAGGTACGCGCCGAGGACACCGGCGAGGCCGCCGGCGAGCACGGCGGAGATCTCGCGGGCCATGGCGACGCCGAGGTACCGGTGACGGTTTCCGAAGAGTTCGGGGAGCATGGCGCACTGCGGTCCGAGCATGCTGTTCACCGCCACGCCGATGCCGATCGCGATCACACCGATCGCGATGGCGTAGTTCCCGAGCGACAGGAGCCACCATGCGGGGAACGTGTAGACGAGCATGAAGACCGCACCGAACCGGTACACCGTGCGGCGGCCGAAGCGGTCGGACAGGTGCCCTGTGAACGGCACGGAGAAGACGCCGATCAGCGAGCCGAGGGTGACGCCCCAGGTGAGCAGGCTCTTGTCGGCGGTGTCGCCGACCACCGTCACGAAGAAGGCGAGGCCGAGCGTCTGGAACATGTACGAGCCGCCGTTCTCCGCCATGCGCAACCCGACGCCCACGATCACGCCGGGGAGACCATGCGTGAAGATCTCCCGGATCGGACGATCGGCGATCTGCTCGTGCTTCTCGAGTTCGACGAACGTCGGCGTCTCCCGCAGCCGCATCCGGATGAACAGCGCCAGCAGGATCAGCGCGAAGGAGGCGAGGAACGGCACGCGCCATCCCCAGCTCAGCAGCTGGTCCTCGGGGAGCAGGGTGATCAGGCCGAAGACGACCGCAGCGAGCAGCGTGCCCGCCTGGATGCCGACGAACGGAAGAGCCGAGAAGAAGCCGCGGCGCTTCACCGGCGCGTACTCGGCCATCAGCACGGTCGCCCCTGCCTGCTCTGCACCGGCACCGAAGCCCTGCAGCAGTCGCATCAGCACCAGCAGGATCGGCGCCCACACGCCGATCGCGGCGTACGTGGGAAGCAACCCGATCGCCGTGGAGGCTCCACCCATCAGCACGATGGTCGCGACCAGCACCCACTTGCGTCCGAGCTTGTCGCCCAGGACACCGAAGAACAGTCCACCGAACGGACGCGCCAGGAATCCGACGCCGAAGGTCGCGAACGCGGCGACCGTCGCCATGGCCGGGTCGTCCTGGGGGAAGAACAGGACGTTGAAGATCAGGGCGGTCGAGAGGCCGTAGAGCGCGAAGTCGAAGTACTCCAGCGCGCTGCCGATGCTCGACGCGAGCGTCGCGCGGCGCAGATTCGCCGCGTATTCCGGGTCGTCCGACGCTGCTCGGGCTGAGGTGCGGGGGTCTGTCACGGCCATCTCCTTCGATCGGCTTCGCCTGCGGCGTGATGACGACTGTACCAGCCTGTTGAATTCCGTTCAACCCTTTGGACGGGTTGTGGCCCGCTTTCTCGCGCACGAAGAATCGCCACCCCTCAGGAGGGCGGCGGCGCGTCCGGGGAGGTCAGCGTCGGACGGCAGCGCTGAACGGATTCGTGAGCGCGGCGGCGGCCTCGCGCAGTGCCTCGCCCACACGCTCGATCCGCTCGTAGTCGGCCTCGGCCGCACGGATCGCGACACCGAGTGCGAGCGGCGGATCGGTCGGCGCCCACCCCTCCAGGGGCACGGCCACGCCGACGATGCCGCGGAAGGATTCCTCCGCGTCCAGCGCCCAGCCTCTGCGGCGGGCTGTGGCGAGCACTTCGAGAAGCCCCGACATGGTGGTCGCGCTGCGCTCGGTGAGCTGCGGGAAGACGGCGTCAGCACCGAGGAGTTCGGTCACCTCGTCGTCGCTCATCGCGGCGAGGAGCGCGCGTCCGGTCGCCGACAGCGGGGCCGGGAGACGAGACCCGAGCGGGGTGCCGAGACGGAGCGAGCGCGAGCCCTCGTGACGGGCGAGGTACAACGCGTCCGTGCCGTCGAGCATGGCGACCTGCACCAGTTCGGAGGCGAGCTGCGGCGAGGCCTCGCACACGCTGTAGAACTCCCGCACCTGGTTGAACTGCGCGGCGAACGCGCCACCCAGTTCGGCGGTGCGCACGCCGAGGCGGTAACCCTGCGGCGTGCGGTCGACCATGCCGCCGGCCTCGAGCGCGAGACAGAGGTTCGCGGTCGACGACTTCGCCAGTCCCAGGTCCCCGGCCAGCTCGGTGAGCGTGCGCGGGCCACCGGCCTCGGCGAGGATCCCGAGCAGGCGGATGCTGCGGGTCACGGCGGGTGCGGGGTCTCGCCCCTCGCGGGTGTCGTCATCCATGGCCGCGCCTTTCGCGCTCGGGATCCCTCAGGCGGTGAAGACCTGCAGGTCGATCAGTAGAACTCGACCGTATCGACCACGGCGGCCAGCGGCTCGCCGTCCAGCAGGCGTGCCGCGTTCTCCGCGAAGCGTCGAGCGATCCGCTCCTCCTCCTTGGAGCTGAGGGCTGCGGTGTGCGGGCTCACCAGCACGTTCGGGTGCCCCCACAGCGGCGAGGCGGCATCGAGCGGCTCCTGCTCGAACACGTCGAGGGCGGCGAAGGCCACGCGACCATCGTCGAGCGCGCCGAGCAGCGCGACCTCGTCGATAACGGTGCCGCGGCCCACGTTGGCGATGATCGCACCGGGCTTGACGGCCTCGAGCACGTCGGCGCCGATCAGATGGTGCGTCTGCGCCGTGCCGGGAAGGGTGACGACGATCGCGTCGACACCGGCCACGGCCTCGGTCAGCTCGCCCAACGGCACGAGACGATCCACACCCGCCACCGGCTCACCCGAGCGCGTCGTGCCCCACACCCGCGCGCCGAGCGCATGGAAGCGCCGTGCGCATTCCGAGCCGATGCCGCCGAGACCGACGACCAGGACCGTCATCTCGTCGAGCTGACGCATCTCCCAGCGATCCGGCCAGGTGCGCGTTCCCTGGTCGGCGAGGAGGCGCGGGAGGTTCTTCGCACCGGCCATGACCCCGAACACCGCGAACTCCGCGAGCGGGCCGCCGTGCACGCCGGCGCTGGTGGTGAAGACCACACGGTCGAGCTGGGAACGGTCGAGGCCGGCAGCCTTGACCGAGGCTCCACCCCCGGCCGCGGTCGTCATGACCCAGCGCAGCCGCGGGTTCGCAGCCACCGTGCGAGCCAGAGCCCCCGCGTCGACATCGGGGATCCCGAAGAGCACGTCTGCGGAATCGACCAGCGCATCGAAGGCCTGCTGTTGCTCCGGCGTGCGCGTGTACTGAGGATCACCCGACCAGTCGGCAGGACCCCGCATCGGCGGCATCAGATCGTGGTCGCGGAGCACCTCGAGGCGCGGCTCGAGCTCCTCGATCAGTCGGCACAGCTCTTCCCGCAGCGGCACCGCCACGACGGCACGCAGCTTCTTCTCGGTCCCCGTCATCTTGGTCCCCTCCTCGGGAAGTCTGAATCACTCACCTTAGCCCAGTTCCATCCTGTTGGACACTGTTCTATCTGTTGGATTGTTGCTACGGTGTGCGCATGAGCAACACACCTGCCACCGTCGGCGTGGTCGGCCTCGGCGCGATGGGTCGCCCGATGGCGGACCATCTGCTCGCCGCGCACGGTCGGCTCGTCATCCATGCCCGCCGCCCTCAGCCGGAACTGCTGGCTGCCGGTGCCTCCTGGGCGGAGACGCCACGCGAACTCGCCTCCAGAGTAGACGTCCTTCTCATGATGCTGCCCGACCTCCCCCCTTTCGAAGCCATGCTCGACGGGCCGGACGGGTTGCTGGCCGACGCCGGCGACCTGCTCATCCTGATCGGGTCCACGTCGTCGGCGCCGGCCGTGCGCGCGCTCGCGGAGCGGGTGGGCGCACAGACGCAGGGACGGGTGCGAGTCGTCGACTGCCCTGTCTCCGGCGGTGAGGACGGTGCGATCGCCGGAACCCTCTCGATCATGCTCGGAGGGGACCAGGAGGACGCGGCGATCGCCGCCGAGGTGCTCGCCCCCTGCGGCAACCCTGTGCTGCTCGGCCCGCTGGGCGCGGGCGAGGTCGCCAAGGCCTGCAACCAGCTCGTGGTCTCCGCCACGATCATGGCGCTCGGTGAAGCCACGGTGCTCGCCGAGCGCTCGGGACTCGACCTCGATGCGCTCTGGTCGCTGCTCTCGGGCGGATACGCCGGATCGCGCCTGCTCGACAGTCGCCGCGAGAAGCTCGTCACCGGTGACGACTCCCCCAGCGGGATCGCGCAGTACATGGTGAAGGACCTCGGCTTCGCCGCCGACATCGCCGAGGCCACCGGCACCGCGCCCGTGCTGCTCCCCACCCTGCGTGCGGCTTTCGACGAACTCGTCGCCGCCGGGCTCGGAGACCGCGACATCGCGGTGTCGCGGCGCTTCATCGCCTCCCGCGACATCGCCTCTCACGACATCGCCTCTCACGACACAGGTCGCCACTGACCTCCCGGACAGCGATACTCTGAAACCACCCCTTCTTCACGATCTCGAGGAGCCTTCTGTGCCCGAAGCATCAGCGAACATCGGAGTCGTCGGACTCGCCGTCATGGGCTCGAACCTCGCCCGCAACCTCGCCAGCCGCGAGGGCAACACGGTGGCGATCTTCAACCGCAGCTACGAGAAGACCCAGACGCTCCTCGACGAGCACCCCGAGGCCGGCTTCGTACCGGCCCGCACCTACCAGGAGTTCGCCGACTCGCTGCAGAAGCCGCGCACCGCGATCATCATGGTCAAGGCCGGGGGTCCGACCGATGCGGTGATCGACTCGCTGGTCGAGGTGTTCGAACCGGGCGACATCATCGTCGACGGCGGCAACGCCTATTTCCCCGACACCATCCGTCGCGAGAAGGCCGTCCGCGAGACCGGCATCAACTTCGTCGGCGCCGGCATCTCCGGCGGCGAGGAGGGCGCCCTCACCGGACCCTCGATCATGCCGGGCGGCTCGGACGAGTCGTGGGTCACCCTCGGGCCGATCCTCAAGTCCATCGCGGCGATCGCCGAAGGCGAGCCCTGCGTCACCCACGTCGGCCACGACGGCGCCGGTCATTTCGTCAAGATGGTGCACAACGGCATCGAGTACGCCGACATGCAACTCATCGCCGAGGCCTACGACCTCATCCGCCGCGGCACCGGCAAGTCGCCCGCCGAGATCGCCGAGATCTTCGCCGAGTGGAACAGGGGCGAGCTCGAGTCGTACCTGATCGAGATCACGGCCGAGGTGCTCCGCCAGGTGGACGCCGAGACCGGCAAGCCGCTCGTCGACGTGATCCTCGACCAGGCGGGAGCCAAGGGCACCGGCGCCTGGACCGTGCAGACCGCGCTGTCGCTCGGCGTACCGGTGTCGGGCATCGCCGAGGCCACGTTCGCCCGCTCGCTGTCGTCGCACCCCGAGCAGCGCGCCGTCGCCGGCGGCCTTCCCGGCCCCGACGAGGAGTTCACGGTCTCGGCCGAAGACACCGAGCAGTTCATCGAGGACGTGCGCCTGGCACTGTATGCGTCGAAGATCGTCGCCTACTCGCAGGGCTTCGACGAGATCCGCGCCGGCGCGGCCGAGTACGGCTGGAACATCGACCTCGGCGCGATCTCCAAGATCTGGCGCGGCGGCTGCATCATCCGTGCGCAGTTCCTCAACCGCATCGCCGATGCCTACGCGGCGACCCCCGACCTCCCCGTGCTGATGACCGCACCCTACTTCGCCGAGGCGTTCACCCGGGCGCAGTCGTCGTGGCGTCGCGTCGTGGTGACCGCAGCGCAGGCGGGCATCCCGGCTCCGGCGTTCTCGTCGTCGCTGTCGTACTACGACGGCATCCGCGCCGATCGCCTGCCTGCCGCTCTCGTGCAGGGACAGCGCGACTTCTTCGGCGCGCACACCTACAAGCGCATCGACAAGCCAGGCACCTTCCACACGCTGTGGTCGGGTGACCGCACCGAGATCGAGGCGGAAGACACGCACTGACGTCCCGTCGACGAAGGGCCGGGTACCGCGAGGTACCCGGCCCTTCGTGCATCATGACCCCCGCGGGTCACGACGGCTCGCCGCTCACGGCGCCGCAGCGAGCCCCTCCCTCGTGATGTCGCGCACCGTGCCCTTCGCGAGACGGAGACGCCGGGTCGCTCGCCGCGCCACCGCCGAGTCGTGGGTCACCACGATGACCGTGATCCCCTCGGCGCACAGCGATTCGAGCAGCGCCAGGATCTCGTCCCGCATGCTCTCATCGAGGTTGCCCGTCGGCTCGTCGGCGAGCAGCACTCGCGGCTTCTTGACGAGGGCACGCGCGATGGCGACCCGCTGCTGCTGCCCTCCGGAGAGCTCCGCCGGCAGATGGTCACCTCTGTCGTCGAGACCGACGTGGGCAAGAGCCTCCGCGACCCTGGCGCGTCGCTCGGCCCTGTCGACCCCCAGCGGCTCGAGCGCCATGTCTACGTTCTCGGTGGCGGTGAGAGTCGGGATCAGGTTGAACCCCTGGAACACGAAGCCGATCTCCTCCGCCCTGATCCGGGTGAGCTCGGCGCTCGAAGCGGACGCGAGTTCGCTGCCGTCCAGCAGAAGCGATCCGGTGGAGGGTGTGTCGAGGGCGCCGAGCAGTTGCAGCAGGGTCGACTTGCCCCCTCCGGTGGGGCCCTGGATCGTGACGAACTCGCCGGACATGATGTCGAGGTCCACGCCCGTCAGCACTTTCACGATGCGCCCCTTCTGCGTGTACGTCCGGGTGACGCCCGTGACACGGTAGAGCGGTTGCTCCCTCCCGTCTGTCGGCGCCGTCGGTGCGAGGTCTGCCGTGATCATGGTCTTCTCCTTCTCTGGGGTGTCCTTCTGCGGGGATGTCGGGTTCGGTCGCTCATCGTTCGCCCGAGACCTGGTCATGCGACCGAGCGCAGCGCCTCGGCGGGACGGAGACGGGCGGCCCTCCAGCCGCCGAACGCTCCGGCGACGACACCGCCGAGCACGGCGAGTCCGACGGCGGCCAGCAGCACCCCCGGCGTGAAAGGTGCCTGGAGCACGATGTCCGCCGTCTGCTGTCCCTGGAACACCGCCCCGCCTCCGGTCGGGCCACCGCCCATGCCGCCAGGACCTGCTTGACTTCCCCCGCTCGCAGCGACGGTGGGACGCAGGACGTTGATGAGCACGATGCCGATGACACCCAGGACGAGGCCCGCGGCTCCCCCGATGAGTCCCTGCACCATCGACTCGCCCGCGACCTGGCGAACGACCCGCCCGTTCGACCAGCCGATCGCCTTGAGGGTTCCGAACTCCCTGGTGCGACGGCCCACGCCCGAGAGGGTGAGCAGCACGGAGAGCAGCAGAGCGACGGCGAGGACGATGACGGAGAGCCAGGTGCCGAGGTTCGTGATCAGCGTCGTGGCGCTGGAGAGGGAACCCGACACCGTCGAGGCGAGCTCGGACTGCGACGTGACGGTGGCGTCAGGGAGCTCTTCGGCGAGCGCGGACTGGACCGCATCGATCGAAGCGGCCGAATCGGCCTGGACGTACACGGTGGAGATCACGTCGTCGACTCCGGCGAGCGTCTGCGCTGTGCGCAGCGGCAGATACACGTTCGCCGCCGTGTCCGCACTGTCGGACGTGGATCCGAGGATCCCGACGACCTCCACATCGGAGCCGGCCACGTCGATGGTGTCTCCGACCGTGATCCCGTTCGTGGAGGCGTACGTGCTGTCGACCATGGCGACCAGTGCCTCGGCGTCATCGGCGTCGAGGCCGCGACCGTCCGTGACCGTGGCCGAGGCCATCGGTCCCACGGCGGTGGCAGCTGGATCGATGCCGAGCACGGAGAAGGAGTCCACCCCGAAAGAGCCCCCGCCGCCCGCTGCGCCATCCGGTGGCGTCTGCCCTTCCTCCGGCGCGGCGGGCTGCTCGCCGTCCTGCGGCGCGAATCCACCGCTGGGCACCTCGCCGGAGAACGTGGAGTTCGTGAGGCTCAGCGCCCCGGATGCCGCCGAGACGCCGTCGGTCGCGGCGACGGTGTCGAGCACGGACGAGTCGAGGGTGCCGCGCAGGAAGTCGGTTCGCAGCGTGGACTGTGCGAGCGTGGTGGTCTCACCATCGCTCTCACCGGCATCCGCATCGAAGTCGAAGCGCGGCCCCTCCCCCTGGCCCGGCTCGGCGGCAGCGCCCGTGACCGTGAGGTCGGTGCCGACTCCGTAGACGGACGCGAGAGCCTGCGCCTGGGCGTCCCGCACCCCCGCGGTGAGGGCGTTGACCACGATCACCAGTGCGATCGCGATCGCCAGCCCGATCGCGACGATCAGGGTCTGCTTCCTGCGTCCGGCGAGTTCGCGCCGCAGATACGTTCTGTACATCTCTCTCCTTCCGCCGCGGCCATCGCGGGGCGAGATCGACGTTAGGAATCGCGCATAAGCGGAATCGAGGGTCCGGTGATGAGAACGCTATGGAGCGCGGATCACACCGCCCGCACGGCCTCCACGAATGCCCTGGCGCGGACAGCGAGAGCGTCGAGGTCGCCGCCTGAGGTCGCCGCATCGCCGACCAGAGGTCCACCGACCCCGACGCCGAAGGCACCGGCCGCGAGAAAGTCGCCGACGGTGTCGACGCTCACACCTCCCACGGGGATGATCCGCGCGTGCGGGAACGGATCACGCACGGCGCGGATGAAGCCGGGACCGAGTGCCGACGCGGGGAACAGCTTCACCGCCGCGCTGCCGAGGTCGTGACCGCGCTGGACCTCCGTCGGCGTGTAGACACCGGGCAGGACGCCGATGCCGCAGCTGACGGCGTAGGGCACAGATGCGCTGAGCGTCGGGGTGACCATGAACTGCGCGCCGGCGGATACGGCGCGATCGACATCCGCCTCGTCGAGCACGGTGCCGGCGCCGATCAGCGCGTCGATCGGAGCGTCGTGCACCACCTGCGCGATCGCCTCCTCCGCGTCGGGGAGGGTGAGCGCGATCTCGAGCGTGCGCACGCCGGCTTCCAGGAGGGTCCGTGCCGCGGCGACCGTCGCATCGACGTCGGTTCCGCGGAGGATCGCGACGAGCCGCGTGCGGCGCAACCGTTCCCGCAGCTGGTCGTTGTCGACGGCGCTCACAGCGCGCCCTCCCCTGCGATGCGGGCGGTCGGCACCGCACCTCGCCACGGGTATGCGGGGACCCCTCCGACCTCGACCTGCACGCCGAGAAGCGCACCGTCGGCGTCAGCTGGTTCTGCCAGGCCGATGCTCGCGGTGGTGATCACGAGCAACCGGTGAACGAGGGCTACGGCGGTCGGACGCTTCGCCGGAAGGACGATGGTCTCCACGAGCTGACCGTCGGGAGAGTAGCGGCGCACCTCGGAGGCGTCCCAGACCGCGACCCAGAGCATGCCCTCGAGGTCGATCGCCATGCCGTCGGGGTTGCCGCCCTCGACCCGGCACACCGTGCGGCGATTCGACAGCTCCCCGTCCGGCGCCACGTCGAAGGCCTCGATGCTGCGGTCCGGCAGAGTGTCGATGTAGAACAGCGTGGATCCCGTGCTGTCGAAGGCGAGACCGTTGGACACCGTGACCCCTTCCAGGCGAGCAGTCGGCTCACCATCGGGGTCGATGCTCCACAGCGTGCAGTGCGGGTCGCGGGGCATCGACTGGCTGCCCACCCAGAAGCGACCGACCGGATCACCGCCGCCGTCGTTCATGTAGTCCCCCGGTGCGGCGATGTCATCCGTGAGTGGGCAGACGGCTCCGTCGTCGCTCACGTGCACGACGCGACGATCGACTCCGACCAGCCAGCCCTGCCCCGGCTGCGCGAGCGGGATCGGGGCACCGATCTGCGCGCCGACGACGACCGCGGACCCGGGGATCACTCGCCCGCCGTCGATACGCCCGCGGTGCAGCGAACCCGTGGCCATGTCGATCCAGGCGAGGCTGCCGTCGCGACCGTCCCACCGCGGAGACTCGGCCTGGACGTATCGGGCGTCGGAGAGGATCTCGACGGTTCGGGAGGGCAGGGTGTGCGACATCCGGGGGCGTCCTTCGCTGGTAGCTCGTAACCGTTATGTGGCAGACTATCTCACAATATGCATAACACTTGCGAGAAATGTGGACAGACGATGATGAAGGCGGGAAACAGCTGATGGCTCCGACACTCCATGGCTTGATGCCCATCCTGGCAACACCCTTCGACGAATCGGGCGCCCTCGACCGTGCCGGCCTGCGTCGGCTGGTCGAGTTCCAGCTCGCCTCCGGGGTCGACGGTGTCGCCGTCTTCGGCATGGCGAGCGAGGGCTTCGCACTGACGACGGAGGAACGTCGGACGATCCTGGACGATGTCGTCCGGGTGGTCGACGGCAGGATCCCGGTGATCGCCGGCGTCAACGGCACGTCCACCGCGACCTCGATCGAGCAGGCGCTCCTCGCGGAGGAAGGGGGCGCCGACGCGCTCATGGTGCTTCCGCCGTTCATGGTGAAGCCGCCGGCAGCGACGCTCGTCGACTTCTACGGCGACGTGGCCGCGGCCACCTCGCTCTCCGTCATGGTGCAGGACGCTCCCGGCGTCACCGGCGTGGTGATGGCTCCGGCTCTGATCGCCGAGATCGCCCGGCTCGACGGCGTCGACTCGGTCAAGGTGGAAGCTCCCCCGACGGCACCCAAGGTCGGGGCCGTGGTCTCGGCGATCGATGACCCCGACTTCGCCGTGCTCGGCGGACAGAACGCGCAGTTCTGCCTGGAGGAGTACGCCAGGGGCGCCGTCGGCACGATGCCCGCCTGCGAGTTCCCCGACCTGCTCGGCCCGGTGCTCGACAGGTTCCTGGAGGGGCGCGTCGACGAGGCCAGAGCCGAGTTCCGTCGTATGCTCCCTCTCGTGCTCATCGGTCTGCAGGGCGGCATCGCATGGGCGGTGCACAAGGAGGTTCTCGTCGCGCGCGGCATCATCGACTACGCGACGGTCCGCTACCCCGCGTCGCGCCTCGACTCCGGCAGCCGTGCGTCCGTGAAGCTCGTGATCGACGAGCTCGCCCTTCCCCCCATCCCCACCACGGTGCGCGTGTGACCGGCCGCGGCGTGCTGCTGATCGGCGGCAGCTCCGACATCGGTCTCGCGATCGCCCGCGCCTTCGCCGACGGCGGGGACACCGTCGTCGGCGTGGGGATCGATGACAGCGACGACGCCGTCTTCGCGCGGTATCTCGTCGCGGACTGCAGTCGGCCGGAGGCCGCCGATCGCGCCGTCGCGGATGCGGAGCAGGCTCTCGGCCGACTCGATGTCGTCGTGCTCGCCGCCGGACGCATGCCGATCGCCCGCGCCGAGACCACGAGCGACGAAGACTGGCGCGGCGCCCTGGGGGCCACGCTCGACTCGGCGTTCTTCGTGGCGCGCGCGGCTCTTCCCCGCCTCTCCGCCGGATCGTCGATCGTCGCGGTGACCTCCGTGAACTCGTCGCTCGCCGCCCCGGCCTTGGCCGCCTACGCAGCCGCCAAGGCCGGAGTGGACGGCCTCGTACGGCAGCTGGCGCTGGACTACGGCCCCCGAGGCATCCGCGTGAACGCCGTGCAGCCGGGCAGCATCTCCGCGCAGGACACCGGCGAGAGCGAGGGCTACCCGCTCGGACGCATCGGCCGTCCGGAGGAGGTCGCGTCCGTCGTGGCGTTCCTCGCCTCCGACGCCGCGTCCTTCGTCACCGGCACGTCGATCGCGGTCGACGGCGGCCTGTCGATCTCCTCCCCCGCGGCCTGGCTCAAGCCGGTGCTGCGCGAACGCTGGCTCTGACCCGCTCACCTCTACGAAGAAGGCCGCGTCCCTTTCCGGGGACGCGGCCTTCTTCGTATCTCCAGCAGCTCTCGATCAGGAGTTGGCGTCGAGCAGCCCCTGGACTTCCTTCTTCAGCGCGTTGAGGCCGGCCTGCACCTCGACCTGCCCGGCGAGGATCGTCGCGACACCCGCGCCGATCGCGGCGTCGATCTGCGCGGTCACCGCGACGCGGTCCCACGCGGCACCGCGTGCATGCTCGGAGACCTCGGTGCGGAACGCGCCCTGGAACTTGTCCGCCGCGAGGGCCGGGATCTTGTCGGCGACGCTCTTGGCGGCAGGTGCCACCGCGGAGTTCTCGTAGAGCGCGGTCGCCGCTTCGACGTTCGTCGCGGCGTAGAGGATGAAGTCGCGGCTCGTGAGCTCTCCCTCACCCGCCGTCGCGAAGACACCACTGCCCCAAGCCCGGTTGAACGAGTCCTTGCCACCGGCGGTCGGGCGCGAGATGGCCCCGATGTTGTCGATGATGTTCTGCGCCGCACCGTTCGTCTTGACGAAGGTCGACGCGAGCGGGGCATCGTCGTACAGGGCCGCTCGACCGCTCGCGAACAGGATGCGGGCATCGCTGCGTGCCACGTTCGTCTGCGTCAGACCAGCATCCTGCAGGGACTTGTACCAGGTGACGGCCTTGACGCTCTCGGCATCTCCCAGGGTGCACTTCAGGTCGTCGGTGACCACGTCGCTGCCGAAGCCCCACATCCACGGGACGGCGTCCTTCAGGTCGGGGTTCTTCGTGACGGCGGCGTAGGGGATCAGCGACGAGTCCTGCTTCTTGATCTTCTCGAGCGCCGTGGCGAACTGCTCCACGGTCATGCCCGACTTGATGCCGACGCTCTTCGCGATCTCGCCGTTGGTGATGATGCCGATACCGGCAGCCGTGAGCGGGAGCACGAGCAGCTTGCCGTCCATCGTGTAGGAGTCGAGCACACCCTGCGGGATGCCCAGCCCCTTCGCGAGGTCGGAGAGGTCGGCGAGCACGTTCATGGGGGTCAGCACCTGCCACCCGCCCGACTGCCCGACGCCCATGAGGTTGCCGGAGCGTCCGGTCAGAGCCAGCTGCGTGGCGGCCTGATCGTAGGGGTAGATGACCGGGGCGACCTTGACGCCCTCCTGCTTCGAGAAGCCGTCGAGGATGCCCTGCCACGCCGACTTCAGAGCCTCTTCGCCGAGCGAGTTGCCGTAGAAGTTGATGGTCTTGGCCTTGGTGGCTCCTGCGGCCGTGGCTCCGGCTCCGGTGCCGGGGGCGGCGGGGGTCGCACAGCCGGCGAGCGCGAGTGCGCCGAACGCCGCCAGGACGGTTCCGCCTCCGAGGAAGGCTCGGCGGCTCAGCTGCGAGTTCGAGATGTTCATGGAGACTGCTCCTTCGGGATGAGGGGTGACGAGCGGTGCTGCGGTGCGGCGCTATCCCTTGACCGCCCCGGCGGCGAGGCCGGAGACGAAGTAGCGCTGCAGGAGGATGAAGATGAGGACGAGTGGGAGGGAGGTGATCAGGGACGCCGCCATGAGCGCGGGCCAGTCCGCCGTGCCCTCGCGGATGAACGCCTGGGTGAGACCCGCCGGCAGCGTCTGCTTGTCGGGTCCTGCGAGCGTGAGGGCGAAGAGGAGATCGCTCCAGCCCCGCATGAAGGCGAACATCCCGGCGGTGATGAGTCCGGGGACCACGAGCGGGAACACGATGCGGAACATCGTCCCCGTGCGCGAGAGTCCGTCGACCTTGGCCGCCTCGATGATGTCGTCCGGCAGTGCGTCGATGATGCCCTTCAGCAGGAACACCGCGAGCGGCAGCGTGAACGTCGTGAACGAGATGATCAGTGCCGTATAGGTGTACAGCAGCCCTGCCGAGCTCAGCATCAGGTAGAGCGAGATGAGCAGCAGCGCACCGGGGATCAGCTGACCGATGAGGAACATGAACATCACGGCGTTGCGACCGCGGTAGCGGAACTTCGACAGGGAGTACGCCATCAGTCCGCCGACCAGGACGGCGAGCAGAGCGGTTCCGGTGGAGACGATGATGCTGTTGAGGAGGTTCTTCAGCAGCAGGTCGTTCTGGAAGAAGCCGATGAAGTTCTCGAAGGTCGGATCCACAGGGAAGAACGGACGGTCGAGGGAGAAGACGTCCTCCTTCTTCGTGAAAGCGGTGGCCGTGAGCCAGTACACCGGGAGCAGGCCGAACAGCGCCAGCAGCAGGAGCAGGACACGTCCCGGGATGGACAGGTGGGGGCGGATGATCGACTCCCCCACATCGCGACTACGGCGCATCACTTCTCCAGCCGTCGGTTGAGGAACAGGTATCCGGTGGTGATGATGGCCAGCAGGACCAGCCAGAGCGTGCCCATGGCTGAGGCCTTGCCCAGCTCGTAGCTGCCGAAGGCGAGATCGTAGAGGCTGACCGCGAGCGTCGTGGTCGAGTTGCCCGGCCCTCCACCGGTCATGACGAAGATCGTGTCGAAGTTGCCGAAGTTGTAGATGAACTCCAGGACGGCGACGAGGGTCACGGGGCCTGCGATGTGCGGCAGGGAGATGTGGCGGAACCGCTGCGCGCGAGTCGCACCGTCGATGGTGGCGGCCTCGATCTGCTCGCTCGGAAGGGTCTGCAGCACCGCGAGGGCCACGACCATGATCCAGGGGAACGAGTGCCACGTCTTGGCGATGACCACGGCCGCCATGGCGCCGGTCGGGGTGCCCAGCATGCTGACCTCGGGAAGGCCGAACACCGAGAGCACGTGGTTGACGACGCCGTAGCTGTCGTTGAAGATCCACGCCCAGAGGAAGGAGACGACCACACCGGGGAGCAGCCAGGGAAGCATGAGGGCCCCGCGCAGGATGTTCCGTCCGCGCATGCGGGCGTTCAGCAGCAGCGCCAGGGCCACGCCGAGCACGAGCGGGAAGATCGTGGAGAGCGACGCGAAGACGAGGGTCGTGCCGAGCCGCGCGAAGAACTCGTCCCAGACGGCCGCGTAGTTGTCGAGACCGACGAACGTGCGCTCCGGACGCAGGAGAGATTGATCGAACAGGCTCGTGAAGATGCTCGACACGAGAGGGAAGATCGCGATCACGAGGAACAGGAGGACCGCGGGAAGTGCGATCATGAAACCGAAGGTGCGATCCTTCGCGCCCAGCGTGGAGCGTCGCCCGGAGCGTGGCTCGACGGCCTTCTGCTCGCTCTCTGCGGGCCGCTCGAGTATGGCTTGTTGCATTGCAGTCACTTTCCAGTAGAGACGACCCCCGCGGGGCCCTGCGCGTCGTCGTCACAGTCGTCGACGTCGACGTGCGGCCAGTTAACCACAATGCGGATGCGAAATCCACAAAATGCATACGACACCCACATTTGTGTTGCTCGAAGCCATTTCTCTGAATAGGATGACTGGCAGCGGTGACCAGCCGCGACGTCGCCCACGCGGCGGCAGTACTGAGGAGGAGTGACCATGGCATCGGAATCGGTGGGCGGCACCCAGACCGTCGAACGGGCGATGTCGTTGCTCGCCTGCTTCACCGAGGAGTCGGGCGAACTGCGGGTCTCGGAGCTCTGCACCCTCACCGGGCTCGGCCAGTCCACGGTCTCGCGGATGATGTCGGCGCTGGACCGCATGAAGTTCGTGGTCCAGGACCCGCGCACCGGCCTGTACCGCCTGGGTCCGGCCGCCGTCTCGCTCGGCACGATCGCCCTCAACGGCTCCCCCATCTTCCGCGCAGCGCGGCAGATCGCGCAGAACCTCGCCCGCCGGATCGAGATCGGTGTGAACGTCGCCGAGCTCAGCGGCTTCACCTTCATGTACCTGTGCAACTTCGAGGGGGCGCTCGCACCGAAGTCGTTCGACATGGCGGGCCGCACGGGTCCCCTGCACGCCACCGGCATCGGCAAGGCTCTGCTCTCCGGCATGACCGACGCGCAGGTGGACGAGTACTTCGCGCAGGCACCGCAGCGCTTCACCCCGCACACGATCGTCGACCGCGAGGCCATGCAGCTCGCGCTCGATGAGACGCGCAGCCGCGGCTACTCGACCGAGATCGAGGAACTCGCCTTCGGACGCGCCTGCATCGCCGCCCCGATCCGCAACCGTGCGGGAGAGATCGTGGCCGGCATCTCGGCGAGCGGCCCGCTGTCCGTGTTGGATCTGCACGCCCCGCATCAGGAGCTCGCGCTGCAGCTGATCGAAGCCGCCGACGAGATCTCCGTCGCCCTCGGATACAGCCCTTCCCGCACCGCATCCGCGTTCGCCGCGCTCTGACGCCCGGCCGCGACGCTCCCTACCCCTGACCGCGGCACCAGCCGCCGACCGCTCGCCCATCGATGTCTTTGGAGACCCCTGTGAGAATCACGCGCGTCCAGACCTTTCCCCTCTACCTCTCGAAGGAGGAGGCGAACAACTCCTACGCGGGCGACACCGCCGTCGACCACCGCGGCTATGTGATCCGCCCACCGTGGCGGAGCCTGTACTCCCCCGGTTACGAGACCCTGCTGGTGAAGATCGAGACCGACGAGGGGCTGATCGGGTGGGGCGAAGCGCTCGCTCCGGTCGCCCCGGTCGTGGTCGCGGCGATCGTGGACAACCTGCTGGCCCCGCTCATCCTCGGCGAGGACCCGCGTTCGGTGCGCACGCTCTGGCACCGGATGACCGAGTCGATGCGCGAGCGCGGGCACCTCACCGGCCATCAGGCCGACGCCATGGCAGCCGTCGACATCGCCCTGTGGGACCTCTGGGGTCACGCGATCGGGCTCTCGGTCTCGGAGCTCGCCGGCGGACGCTTCCACGAGGTGCTGCCCACGTACGTCTCGGGCATCCGCGGCGTAGACGACGTCGAGCGCGCGGAGAAGACGGCCGAGCTCGTCGAAGGGGGCGTGCGGCGCATCAAGCTGCACCTCGGCGTCGACATCCGCACCGACCTCGCCACCTACGATGCGGTCCGCGGCGTTCACCCCGACCTCGACGTCGCGCTCGACGCGCACTGGACCTACCGCCTCGGCGAGGCCCGTGCTCTCGGCCGGGAGCTCGACGACCGCAGGGCCTGGTTCTTCGAGGCGCCACTCGCTCCGGAAGACGTGGAGGGCCACCGAGACCTCGCTTCCGCGCTCGCGACGCCGATCGCGGTCGGCGAGGCGATGCGCAGCCGCTTCGAGTTCACCGACTGGCTCACCCGCCGCGCGGTCGGCCTCACGCAGCCCGACATCGGCCGTACCGGCATCACCGAGGGCCTCGCGATCTCGGCGGTCGCC